>CAJXUF010000018.1 GCA_913061175.1 uncultured Psychrobacter sp. | reverse complement strand
AGATAGGAGTCCGTCTCGTGGGCTCGGAGATGTGTATAAGAGACAGATTTAACTGTGTTGTACTTAATTATTGAATTTAGATAAGTTCTGAGTGATGCTTAATCAATCACCTTCATTTGCTTGGCGACTTTGATAAAGGCGGCGATACACTGGTCTAGCTGCTCGCGAGTATGAGCAGCAGAAAGCTGTACACGAATGCGAGCCTCATTTTTGGGTACGACAGGATAGAAGAAGCCAATCACATAAATGCCTTCTTCAAGCAGTGCGTCTGCCATCTGTTGCGAGACATTGGCATCATAGAGCATCACCGCACAAATGGCAGACTCGGTAGGCTTGATGTCGAAGCCTGCATCTTGCATTTGCTTCACAAAATAGGCGGTATTTTCATGCAATTGGTCTTGTAGGGTATTGTCTTGCGACAGCATCTCAAACGCTTTTACCCCAGCGGCAGCCACCATAGGAGGAATAGAATTTGAAAATAGATACGGGCGTGAGCGTTGACGCAGCATCTCAATCATTTCTTTTTTACCTGTCGTAAAGCCGCCAATAGCACCGCCAAATGCCTTGCCTAAAGTTCCAGTGATCAGCTCAATATCGCCACGCAGATCAAACAATTCAGTCACGCCGCCACCAGTGCGACCGACCACGCCTGCTGAATGTGACTCGTCAATCATGACCATGGCATCATATTTTTGTGCCAACGCATAGATCTCATCCATTGGCGCGACATTGCCATCCATTGAAAACACACCATCGGTGACAATCAAACGAAAACGCTGAGCTTGCGCCGCTTGCAATTGCGTCTCTAAATCTTGCATATCTGCATTGGCGTAGCGATAACGCGCGGCTTTACATAGGCGTACCCCATCAATGATTGAGGCATGATTTAGCGAATCAGAAATAATGGCATCCTCAGCAGTTAGCAGTGGCTCAAATGCACCACCATTGGCATCGAAACAGGCCGCATAAAGAATCGTATCTTCGGTATTAAAAAACTTGGAAATCGACGCCTCTAATTGCTTATGCAAATCTTGCGTACCACAAATAAAACGCACCGATGACATGCCATAACCTGAGTCTTCGATGGCTTTGATCGCCGCCTTTTTAATCTCAGGGTGATCAGACAGTCCAAGGTAATTATTGGCGCAGAAGTTAAGCATCTCACGGCCATCGGCGATCTTGATGAGTGCATCTTGTGGAGAAGTGATAACGCGCTCGTTTTTATATAGTCCTGCCTCGCGTATATCACTGATTTCTTGTTGTAGGTGTTTTTGAAAGGCTTGATACATAAATATTCCTTTTTTAGTATTATTGGTGTTCGTTTGATAATAAAGATATTGAGACTGGTCATAGAATCAAGTTATCAAAGTCAAGCTATCAAAGCCGTGCAGCATCCTAGCCATCATTAAAATCAACGATAAAACTAAAGAGGCGGGAAGCCAACGAGATGGTGCGAGCAGTGATACTATCTATAACCCTGTGAGCGGTGATTTTATCATTAGCCTATCGCAATAAATAGCCTAAATAGTTGGTAGATAGTCCTTCTTTTATAAAATGATATAGTGCTGTTTAGTTGTGGTATTGGTTTCATAGTGACTTAGAAATGTCTTAAAACATAAGACATTAGCTTGCGTATTCTTATAATCTTGATTGGTAAATACCGTCTATCCAGTTAGTCATCTTTGGGACGCTTCTGAGCTTCAGCGATCAAATCATGAATCTTAGCGCTTTCCTTTAGCACACAAGCATCATAGGCAGAAAGTGGCTCAGGTTCTTGTTCCTCTTTCTTTTCCTGTTCGCTTTCTTGCTCTTGTCTGGCTTTTTCTTCTAGATATTTTTGCAGATCATCTTGCTCATCTTGTTGAGAGTTATCCATGGTTTATGTCTCCTGATAGTCTGTATTCTTTAATAAAAGTCATCCCGACCAGCATACTTCTTATTTAGCGCCTGCAATATCGCATAGGTCTCGCTATCCATATTACCCGTTGGCTGCTGAGCTCTAAAGTGCAGTTGAAACGCATAGACGACATCGCGACTGGCTTTGTCCCACGTATCAGTGTCATTGATTTGATAGCCATATTTGCGAAACGCTTGCTTAATTTCAGGTATCGTTGCCGACGCAAATTCATCTTGATTCATAAAGAACTGCTTATCAAACTCATCATACCAAGCGCCGATACCGTAATCGAAATACAGTCGCTCCCACGGGAACTTTGCACCGGGGTCTATCTTGCGCGAGGGTGCCATATCGGAGTGACCGATAATATTCTTTGGTGAGATGTCATAGCGCGTGGCGATATCTTGCACCAGTTGTGCGACTTTTTTAATCTGCAATTCATCAAATGCCACATAGTGCTCATAAGGATGATAATCGAGCGTGCCATTTTTTAGTGCGTCTCGATATTCAGGCTTGATGCCGCTATTGACGATCTCGATACCGATAGAGGTATCGTTTAATATCGTCCGTCCTGCAAAACCGCCATCACCTGCATGCCATGCGCGCTCGCTCTCTGGTACTAGGTTATAGATTTTATTGTCGTCGTTGTCTAATACTAGATAGTGCGCGCTCACATTGCCCGTGGTCAATGTCTTTATTGAGCGCTCATTATCAGAGACCGTGTAGTGCAAGATTATGGTTTTGATGCGCTCGCTTTTGCCAGTGGCTTGGTAGCTATCGCTGTCGATGACATAACGCGGCGCTGTCGTTGATACGCAGCCTACAAGCGATAGCATAGCGCATGATACTAGTACTGAAGCTAATGCCATCGAGGAAATGTTTTTTGCCATGAAATGCTCTGTATGGGAAGGGTTGCGGTGATAGCATATAGCATCGTTTGCGTTTGATGTTTATTGTGCCCAACTAGCAAATGCTATTTATGTTTAATTAACATTAGGATTGACTGCGATTTTTTTATAACCAATTGCCCCGAGCAGAATAAAGAATCCTAGCAAGACATAAGCATTGAATGACAGCGCTGCTGGTGAAAATGGTAGCAGTAACAGCGATATAAAGACCACACTGATGAATACAGAGAGATAATTTAGCAGACCCGCTTGTTTCTTTTTTCGCTCATTGATGAGGTCAGCGGTTGTGACATAAGCGAAGCCAACGGTGATGCCCAAGGACGCCATCGTCACGATATCGAGTAGATAGTTTCTACCTAGCCAAGGAGAGAGTAGGCACACCAAGCATATCAATATAACGGTCTTTTGCTTACTGAATTGGTTGTGTTTATCTGTAAATACGCTGGGCAATAATGACGTGTCGCCCATAGATTCTAAGAGCTTGACCGATGACAATATAAAGCCGTTGATACCGCTCATTATCGAGCCAATCATAGCGATCGATAGCAGCCAGATGCCAATGCTACCAATCCGATTGTCTATGCCTTCACCTGTCGCCCAGTGGCTGTCTTTGATCGCTTGATAGTCAAAGCTCATGTTTAGCGCGGTAAAGTAGTTGATCAAAAAGTAAAACAACACGCCAGCTATGAGTGAAATTAGGATAATACTTTTGGTCTTGGTTTTTGAATCACTAATCGCCTTTGAAATTTGAGGTGTGGTCTCAAAACCAACATACGCCCATGGCATAACGGCCAAAATAGGTAACCATGCCAAACTGGTGATAGAGCCGCTAGACATATCAGTTGGCAAAAATGTTTGGCTCGTTGGTGTCATCCAAAGCGAGGCAAAAAATAGCGCGGTGACTGATAGAATCATAAAGAGGGCGATATAGAGTTGGATTTTTGCGCCGACTCGTACGCCTTTTAGATTGATATAACTGAACAGAATAATAGCCGCGCTGCATAAGAACACTTCACTGGCGTAGACTTCCCAACCAGCAATCGTATACAGATAGCCTAATTGTAAGCCACTAGGTAACAGATAGCGCAGTAGCAAAGCGACAGCTGATATATTGAGCGCGATAATAGAAATATAGCCTATCGTAACGCCCCAACCATAAATATAAGCATGCTTGCGATTGATGTATTTTTCAATCCAATAGATACCGCCTGACTCGTTCTCTGGCGTTTGGGTCAGCAAATTAATATAGGCACGTGCAACCATATAAATGGCTAAAGTACCGATAATAATAGCGACAGAAGAGCCTAATAGTTGCGACTGCGGTAAAAACAAATCGCCTGGCATGACATACGCACCCCAGCCGATAATCGCACCAACGCTAATCGCTATCGCTTGTAAGTAGCTGATACTTTCTGTCTTTTCACTCATGGAGTGCTCCTTCACGATCAAAAATAGAGAAGGAGAAAGTGTTTATTATGGAGCTGACATAGAACATGAAAAACCTTGTGACGCCATTACGCAGGGTACTGGCTATCTTTTATAAATAGAAAAGTCATATTAAAGGTTTTTGTTGAGTGTTACCTTTTCAATCCTGTTGGATTTTCTTAGCCAGAACCTTTTTCCAACTGTCCTCTAAACAGTCAATCGCGAGCCACGGTTCAATCACATTAGTATCAAACTTTTCTTTTGAATTTGCCAATTGCCATAGCGTCTCCAATGTCGCAAACGGATAAGGACGCTCAACCAAATATACGGGCAAATCAGCGTCTATAATGCCATCGCGTACAACTTGGAAATACCAACCAGAGATACCTTGCTTGCTGACCCATGCCGCAATATTTGGTACTTTGGTAAATTGGCCAATTTGATCATTGATTTTGTAGCAAGGACGGCGTGGTTGGACAATCCGTAGCTGAACGCTATCACCATCATTACTAGTGTCTTGAGCGTTTTCAAAGCTTCCTCCATATTGAAAAATATCACCAATACAAACCGTAGATTCGGTCATTTCAGGCAAACTATTGACGGCTTCAGTCGTAAGGTTTTCGCCCAATGTACCTACACGCACTTTTAAACCAAACTCTGCATTAATTTTTGCATACGTCGCAGGTGCTAGCTGATGCACGGCTTTTAGTGGGCCACCATGATGCTTACGGTCAGCCTGTTCATCAGTGGTTAAGCCCATAAAGTTGACAGCAACAGGAGACTTAATAGGTGCTTTATCAATGGCGCTCATTTCTTCACGGGCGAATGGCATAGATTTGCCAGCGCGGACGCAGGTTAAGTTGGCGATATGTAGTGGCAAGTCTTGGTTAAAGTCTGTTGAAGTTTGCTCAGGTAATGACGTGATCGATTCTGCGCTCATAAGGTTTCCTAATAGGTAAAATGAATAGGCTAAGGCGGTTTAATTTTAGTGGCTAATAGATATTAATATGAAATGAGCTTATCTGTACTCAATGATGTATCTGATTATACTGGTTCATCATCATAAAATTTACATAAAAAAAGACCAGAATAAGTATTCTGGTCTTTTTGGTGGAGCGTTTCTTAATTTTGAACGAATATCGTCACTGACAATCTTATTTGTTTTTGTTACGACGACCCGCAGTTTTCTTTTCGCGAGGCGTAGCAACTAGTTCAGCCAACTGCTCAGGTGATGACCATAGGCCTTCTAGGTCATAAAACTCACGTGCTTGCGGCGTCATCATATGGACGACAACTGCGCCCAAATCAATCAACGTCCAGTCAGAATCGATGCCGCCTTCACGGCCAAGTGGCATAAAACCAGCTTGCTTAGCTTCAGCGCCGACGCTATCAGCCATCGCACGTACATGACGCTTTGAGGTACCATCAGCGATGATGATGCGCTCTGTTACGTCAGTCAACTCTTCTACATTCATTACAGTGATGTTCTTTGCTTTCATATCATCTAGAGCGCTTTGTACTAGGGTCAAGCATTCTGTTAGGCGTTCTGCAGTCATGGTGTTGGTCATAAATTTTAATCTCTTGAATCGTAAATATGTAAAATAAAGGGGTAAAACGTCAATTTGTCTTATCCGACTGATCATATGTTGTCAGTCACGCATAGAGACAGGATAGGCAAAATGACATAGATAAGGCGATTTTAACGGAATTGAGCAGCAGAATATAGCTGATGGGCGATAATATATTGATAAACAGCAGGATTTAGCCATTTAGCTAATGGATTAGATTCAGTATTGCTAATGATATCATTTATTGATGCTATAGATGCGATTTGCCTCTCAGCGACTGGCATTTTATTTGTTTGATCGTCTATTCTCTGTAGTTGTTCACGTATTTTCGTGCTTGATACCGCAGTAATGGGTCGCGGATCTATATAAATGCGTCCTTGATTGGCGTTTTTCAAGTCAGGGTTACTTGAGCTTGAGTTCGAGCTATCTGTTAGTTGCTGAATGGTTGGAGTTAATAGCTCGATAGGTGAATCTGTTATATGAGGCTGCAATGACAACGGCAATTGCGTTTTTGAAAAAGCAATATCTTGTAAGGACTTTGTATGGTTTTTAGAAGAGATAATACTGTCAGAAAATTTATCTCTAATGCCATCACTCATATCGGTACTGCTCTGACGATTAAACACCCATAGATTGACATGGTCGGTGAGACGCAAGCCATCTTTCCATTTATCTAAACTATGTGCGCTGTCCATACCCATGATAAATATCAAACTGTCATTAGGATATTGCTGTCTTAATGTGCGTACACTGTCGATCGTATAGACAGGCGGCGCTTGCCACAGTTCCAACTCATTAATCTGTATCGGTGTATTCTCTGTCGCTAGTTTTAACATCGCTAAGCGATGGTCAGGGTCTGTACTTTGCGTCTTAAATGGCGAGCGTGCATTGGGTAATAAGGACACGAGCAGTGTGCGCTGTAGCTGCTTGGCGATTGGCAGTAGGTGCTGATAGACCGACATCGCTACTTCTAGATGACCATTATGTACTGGATCGAACGAGCCACCAAGATAGGCACGAATGGCAGGTGCAGGTGTTTTCTTTTGAGGGCTGTTGCTCGTATTTGGCATAAATAAATGTATAAAAGTAGATAGGGCGCACGTGGTCGTTGATGCACCTTGCTCTTTTACTAGCTGACCTTTTTTAGGGTGAATAATTTGATGATAGGGCTATTGTAGAGGGCAGACGAGCATCTGTCACCACTGTCTGTCACAGAGCACCAATAAAAAACCGACCATCGTAATGATAGTCGGCGTTGTATAGAACTTTAATTAGCGAGCCTTACAGCGATTAAATCAAATCGCTATACGCTTGGATAGCGGTTAGCGCGATGGTATAGACGATATCGTCGACCAAGGCACCACGTGATAAATCATTCACTGGTTTATTTAGACCCTGTAGCATAGGGCCGACACTGACGACGTTGGCACTACGCTGTACTGCTTTATACGTCGTGTTACCAGTGTTAAGGTCAGGGAAGATAAAGACATTGGCTTGTCCAGCAACAGGTGAGTCAGGTGCCTTTTGTTTACCGACGCTCATGACCGATGCCGCATCATATTGTAGCGGGCCGTCGACCTTGAGGTCTGGTGCACGCTCGCGAACGATTTGGGTTGCACGGGCGACTTTTTCGACATCTGCGCCTGCGCCTGATGAGCCAGTAGAGTAGCTGATCATTGCAACTTTTGGATCGATACCAAAGGCAGCAGCAGACTGTGCTGATTGAATGGCAATCTCAGCCAGCTCTTCAGCATTAGGATCTGGGTTGATCGCACAGTCACCATAGACGACCACTTGCTCAGGCAACAGCATAAAGAACACTGACGACACGAGTGAGTACTGCGGCGCGGTCTTGATTAGCTGGAATGCTGGGCGTACCGTGTTGGCAGTGGTATGAATCGCACCTGAGACCAGACCATCTACTTCGTCTAGTTGGAGCATGATAGTGCCTAAATAGACCGTGTCTTTTAGATATTCAGCAGCGACTTCCGCAGTGGTTTTGCCTTTACGGCGCTCTACGACAGCAGCGATATATTTGCTCATATCTAGGTTGTCAGGATCGATAATTTCCAACCCTTCAGGTAGCGTTAGATCACGGTTTTTGGCTACTTGTTCAACTTCACTACGTTTAGCAAGTAATACGCAGTTGGCGATACCACGACTCTGACAGATACAGGCAGCTTCAACCGTACGTGGTTCAGCGCCTTCTGGCAGCACAATGCGTTTCTTAGCGTGCTGTGATTTTTTGACCAATTGATGACGAAATGCTGATGGTGACAGACGCGGTTCATGATTGCGGCTGAAGTATTCTTTAATCCAACTTAGATCCAAATGCGCCGCCACATAACGAGCGACTTCATCAGCACGTTCTGTATCATCACTTGGAATCTCAGAACTCATATGCATCAAGCTCTGTACCGTCTCGTAGCTGTCGCTTTCGACACTCATGACAGGGATGCCAGTTTTGAGCGCTGATTGCCAAAGCTCAGCAACTGTCTCGCTTGGGGTGATACCACCTGTCAACACCAGACCTGCCAATGGAATCCCATTGATACAGGCTAATCCAGCAGCCAATAGCAAGTCATCACGATCGCCTGGCACGACCATTAACGTACCACGCTTAAAGACTTCATTGACGCGCGCTACTGAACGAGCGGTTAGGCTGATACGATTGATACGTCGTGTCTTTGCTTCGCCAACATTTAGCCAAGTCGCATCAAGCTCAGTCGCGATATCCCATGTGCGTGGCACAGATAGGGAGTCACTAAAAGGCACCACCCCGATAAGGCGGAATACTTCGGTATTGAACGAAGGCGATAGACGCTGAACCTCTTGTAGAAAAATTGGATCTAAGCTGACAACGGCCTCACCAGGCGCGACAGGTTGATTGTCAAAGGTGTTCGGCACGTCTTGTACCCGCATCAATATCACGCCTAGTGTCCGTGAATCGATGACACCGCCAAACTCACGGGCATGGACATCCAGTTTGTCTGCTAAATAAGCAGGTTTACTGATATCAGCGGTACTGACAAATATAATTTTGGCGTCTAGCGCGTGAGCAAGTGCACGGTTAATTTGTGAAGCATAAGAGGTCTCAGTGGTTGGCACCAGACCTTCACAGATAATCACGTCATGACCATCATCAATCGTATGAAAATTGGCAATTACTTCTTCCATCAAGTCATCAAGATTGTCATCGCCTAGCATACGCTCGACGTGTTGACGGCTGATAGAGTCAGGCGGATTTAGGCCAAATGCGTGCATAGTCAATGCGCTTGAGCTGTCTAAGCTGTGCTGTTTGTCTAGCGTATCATCTTGCAAAAACGGCTTCATAAAGCCCGCTTTGATACCGTTATAATCAAAGGCACGGATTAGCCCTAGCGCGGCTGATGTCACACCGATACCGCGACTAATGGGAACAAGTAAAATGGTTTGCATAATGTGTCCTACAATTTATTTTATTTTAGACGTCGAGTCATTTTGAGCAGCATAAGCAGTGCAGTATAAAAACACCAAGCGCTTTATCTTATTTGTTCTCAGCTTTTTAAAATCGTTTAGAACGATAAGCGCTAGGCATTATAATCAATCGTCTTATACTAATTTCAATGCTTGACGAGTCTCTTGAGCGATGCGGTACTCTTCATCTGTAGGAATGACCCACAGCTCGACACTGCTACCTTCTGCTTGGAAGCTGCCTTCTTGGCCACCGTACAATCCAGCGTTCTTTTCAGCGTCCATTTTGATACCGAAATGACGCATGACGGCTAAAATGCTTGCGCGCGTGGTGACAGAGTTTTCGCCAATACCACCAGTGAAAACAATACCGGTAAATTCAGGCAGTGCACAGCTTAAGCTGGCAAGGTATTTACCAGCGCGGTAGCAGAACATCTCGATAGCGAGCTGCGCATCTTTATGGCCTTCGCTCGCAGCTTGCTCAATAGTACGCAAATCATTTGATAGACCAGAGATACCAAGCAGACCGCTTTCGCTATTTAGCATCTTATCCGTTTCTTCCAAACTAATACCGAGCTGACGTTTCAGATGCATATGTAAGCTTGGGTCGACATCGCCGCTACGTGTGCCCATCATCAGTCCTTCGAGTGGAGTCAGACCCATGCTGGTATCGAGACTTTTGCCATCATATACGGCAGTTGCTGAGCAACCATTACCTAGATGAGCGGTTATCCAGCCATGAGGACCTTTTGCTTCAGTAACCTGACTAGCACGTTCTGAGACGTAGGCATGAGACGTACCATGGAAGCCATAACGACGGATTTTGTGCTCTTCGTATAGATATTTTGGTAACGCATAGCGAAAGGCGACGGGTGGCATAGTTTGGTGAAAGGCGGTATCAAATACCACAACTTGTGGGATATCAGGATAAATAGCTTGAACCGCTTCAATACCCAAAGCATTTGCAGGGTTATGTAGTGGAGCTAGTATCTTTAAGCGTTTTACTTCTTCTAGCGCATGCTGATCAACGCGAACCGCTTCAGAGTACTCACGGCCGCCATGTACCACGCGGTGCCCGACTGCGATGAAATGATATTGCTCTAGTAGCTCTAGAATTTTTTGTAAGGCGAGTTTGTGACTACCACCAGGGATAGAAATCTCTAACTTATCGCCATTTAGCGTGGTGTGTTTGATACGGGCTGTATCGAGACCTAAGTTTTCAGCAAGACCGGTGATACGAGTAGAGTTGTCATCGCTGATCAACGCGTATTTGATAGAAGACGAACCGCAGTTGAGGACTAAAGTGGGGCTGGTTAGGGTTGATGTTTCACTGTTCTTATCATCAAAAGTGGTACTTAGGTTGGCGCTCATACTCTATCCTTAGATTGGTTTTTATAAAGGGCAAATCAATTATATCGTTCGTTCGATACAAAAAAGACGTCTATTGCCACGTCCTGTTTTATTATCATCCAATGCTACATCGCTGATATCTCAAGTGCTGTAGTAAAGGTCACTGAGACATGATGTCATTATTATACGGAATTGATGAAGTTGATAACCGCCGAGTAAATGAAAATCAGCTATATATATGCCGATAATCTCCAGCAAATATATTGGCGATTTTGTTTATACTTGGGCTACTATTTCTGACATTGCTATGCATCCATGCTCATGAGGTAATGCGTCTGCATCTCAGGCTAGCATCCTATTGCTGCCGCAAACTGGGAATATAATGTAACACATTTTTGTTTCTACACCACGACAGGGGCAAGGTTTAAAATGTGTGATTAATAAATGGCTAAATATAAAATAAATCAATTATATTCAATGAGTTATAGAACTATAAATGGATAACTTATATGGGCTACATAGCAGGGCTATGACTCACGAAATTGTAAGAAATATTGTCGAGACACCCATATGTCATACATTCATATCTAAACTCGCAGACGATATTACTATAAAAATTCGACTAATGTTTTAGAAAATATCCAACATCACGCAAATTTATTCACCAATCATATTCAGTATCCGTACAGCTTTATGTAATAATGCTATGATGAAAATGGTCTTAACGACAGTGCTTTAACTGCCGGTTTGGCTGTCCACTTATTTTTTATTTATCATGATTTACTATCGCCATTATGCCGTCGTAAGCTCACAGGTTATCTATTATATGTCTACTATACACAGCCCCTCAGCAGCCAAGCATGCTAGCTCGTTCGCTCGTACCAGTCGTCAGGCTGTTGCCACTTTATTTATTGGCAGTGTGGTTATGCTAGGATTGTCAGGCTGCGGGCAAAAAGGCGATCTATATTTGGCAGACTCTAATAGTCAAACGATAGAGGGCAGTGCGTCTGTACTGGATAGTACTAGCCATCCACAAGATGCAGCCTTTGCGGGTATCGACGATGATAACTATCAAAAAAACCGCTACCTAGAAGAGCAAATGGTACTGCCTGAGCCTAGTACCGATCCTAACGACTATTAATTGCCAAGCTATTCATTACTAGACTAATAGTTGTTAAGCTGAGCCAATAGATAGCGGTTAGTTAAACTGCTAATTAAAAGTTTAATTAACAGTTTAACTAACTGTCGATTCTTTACTGCCTGATTGACTAAATAGCTTTGCTACCTAAATTTAATTTTCACCCTTGATAATCTGATTATATTAGAGATGTTTATATGAGTCATTCTGAACTACCTGCTGACTTGACCGATTCTGCCACTGTTGAATCCGTTACTATCCAAACTGAGCAAGGGTTGTATATCGATCCCAAAGCGTTGAGTGCTCACTTGCCAGCGCTAAGCTATCGCGGCGATGCATTGTATATGGAGCAGGTCAGTATCGATGAGTTGGCAAAACAATATGGCACACCTTGCTACGTGTATTCAAAGCAGGCAATATTGGACGTTTATCAAGCTTATACTGATAGCTTTGCCAGTCTGAATCATCAAGTATGCTATGCCGTAAAAGCAAACTCTAACCTTGCTGTGCTGGGTGTTTTAGCACAGGCAGGTGCTGGGTTTGATATTGTCTCTCGCGGTGAGCTGATGCGTGTATTGGCGGCAGGTGGGGCGGCTGAACGGGTGGTATTCTCAGGCGTTGGCAAAACGTATAGTGATATCGAATATGCGCTGACTCAAGGTATCGGCTGTTTTAACGTTGAATCAATCAGCGAGCTGACTTTAATTAATGATGTGGCAAAGTCACTCGATAAGCCTGCGCCAATCTCATTACGCGTCAACCCTAACGTCGATGCCAAAACCCATCCATATATCTCAACAGGTCTCAAAGACAACAAGTTTGGTATCACTCACGAAGACGCATTAGCGGTTTATCAGCAAGCGGCTGATTTATCACATATAGACATCGTTGGTATTGATTGTCATATCGGCTCGCAGTTGACTGAAGTAGAGCCATTTGTTGCAGCGTTAGATAAAATTATTGAACTGATACATAGCCTGCGTGATGCTGGTATTGAGTTGCAGCATATTGATTTGGGCGGCGGTTTAGGGGTGCGCTATATTGATGAGACGCCTGTTTCTATCGATGAGTTTGCCCAAGCGTTATTGCCAAAACTTAGCGAGCTTGGCTTGACTGTGTTCTTTGAGCCAGGTCGTAGTATCGTTGCCAATGCTGGCGTGCTATTGACTCAAGTTGACGTACTCAAGCCGACTGAGCATAAGAATTTTGCTATCGTTGATGCCGCGATGAATGACTTGATTCGTCCTGCTTTATACCAAGCTGAGATGGCGGTGATTCCAAGTGTGTTACCTAGTGCTGGTATCGATACGGATGGTACGCAGCCGTGGGATATCGTTGGCGCAATTTGTGAGACGGGTGATTTCTTGGCAAAAGACCGCCTACTGTCATTGGCCACAGGCGATGTACTTACCATTACGGGCGCAGGTGCTTACGGCTTTACCATGAGTAGTAACTATAACTCACGCCCACGTGCTAACGAAGTGATGGTTTCTGGCGATAGTCATCAGCTAATCCGCAAGCGCGAAACGATTGAAGCGTTATATGCAGATGAAACGTTGTGGCAGGCGCAGTAAGGCGATTAAAGACGAGCCAAAACTATCGCCGTATTTGATGGTTGAAGAGAACCCACTGTGATAATCACAATGGGTTTTTTTATGACTGGATTTTGAGGAAAGTGGTTTTTAATTAAAGCTGATTCTTAATTGAAGGCATGCCTTTAGTTGAAGGCAACACCATTCACAAAAATTGGAGTAGCAAGGAAAACGAGTGCAAGTACTACTCACTGTAGACTAAACAAGTTTGACACCGCTAATCGTATTTTTTGGGATTGGTATTATTATGATTGTATCTGACAGCGTGCTAAGATAAGGCATACATAAAAATAGGATAGGACATCAAAGATATGCTAATAGAGTTTACTAAAATGCATGGGTTGGGTAATGATTTCATGGTCATTGATTTAGTGACCCAGCGCTTAGATTTGACCAAGGATTTGGTGCAGTTATTGGGCGATCGTCATCTAGGCATTGGTTTTGATCAGCTGCTCGTAGTCGAGCCACCCATGCGCCCTGATGTTGATTTCAGTTATCGTATCTTTAATACTGATGGCACCGAAGTCGAACAGTGTGGCAACGGCGCGCGTTGTTTCGCGCGTTTTGTGCAAGCACGTAAACTGTCATTTAAGCAGCGTCTACGCGTTGAGACGGCCAGTGGTATTATTTCCCTGACTACTGATCGTTACGGTTGGGTAGATGTCGATATGGGCAAGCCTAAATTTGAGCCAGATGAGATTCCGTTTAGCCCAAGAGCGACGACCAAAATCCAAAACACCTATCATCTTGATGTAAATGGTACACCTGTACAGCTGTACGTTGCCAATATGGGCAATCCGCACGCTGTGATAAAAGTCGATGACGTACTCGATGCAGAGGTCGAGACTCTAGGTAAAGCAATTGAGTCGCATCCTGCATTCCCAGACCGCGTCAATGTGGGCTTTATGCAAGTGATGAATCAGCGCCATATTCGTCTACGTGTGTACGAGCGCGGTGTGGGTGAGACCCAAGCTTGTGGTACGGGCGCGTGTGCAGCAGTAGCCGTTGGTATACGTGAAGGCTGGCTTGATGAGGGTGAGGAAGTTCGCGCACAGTTATATGGTGGCAGTATGATTATCAAGTGGCAGCCAGGCTATTCAGTTACGATGACGGGTCCGACCGCTTTTGTCTATGAAGGTGTATTTAGTCCAGATGGCCTGATGGCACAAGCAGGTCTTAAACCCAATGCTGAAGGCTGATAACTGTTGTTAGGCCAATCGTATAAATACCAAGGATGGTTATAATATGGTTATGTCTACTAAAGGCAGTCAGGCGGCTAGCTCAGCACCTTGGCTATCTACTGAGCTAGCCGCCACTATAGAGTCAGACGCTGCGTTACGAGAGCTACTCGCACCTGTGCATCGTTGGCTCAATACGTTGTCTGTGCGCAACCATTCGCCGCATACTCTGACCGCTTATTTTGCTGGTTTAAATCAACTGGCGTTATTTTTGCGTGGTAAGCGTCTAACGTGGACACGCTGTGATAAACGGCAACTTGCCCAGCATATCAGTCAGCGTCTTGATGAAGACAAGCTAGCGCTTGCCAGTGTTCAGCAAGAGTTGTCTGCGATTCGGCATTTTTATGGTTGGATGATTGAAGAAGAGCTAGCACGTATCAACCCAACCACTGGTTATCAGCTTAAGCGTAGTCCTAGACCACTGCCTTCTATCGCTGATGTCGATTTACTGACTCAGCTACTCGATCAAGAGATTCCTGATACACCAGAGCAAGCACGCTTATGGTTACGCGACAAGGCTATGTTCGAATTGCTCTATAGTAGTGGCTTGCGAGTTGGCGAGTTGGTTGCACTCGATATGGCAGATGTAGATTTGTCCGAGTTACGGGTGCGAGTCACAGGTAAAGGAAATAAAACACGCCTAGTGCCATTAGGGATAAAGGCAGCAGAAGCGATTAATCGTTACCTACCACATCGTAATCTGTGGGTAGAGCAGATGGATAACGCACTATTCATCAGTGAAAAGCTTGGCACCAGATTATCAACACGGGCAGTGCAGCAGCGTTTGAAAATTGCTGCCACCCGCGCAGGTATCGCACAAAACATGTATCCACATCTACTGCGTCATTGTTTTGCATCACATATGCTGTCAGGCAGTGGCGATTTGCGCGCCGTACAAGAGATGCTCGGGCATAGTGATATTAGCACCACGCAAATTTATACCCACGTTGATTTTGCAAAATTAACGCAGGTTTATGATCGCGCCCATCCACGAGCAACTCATGCTCAAAATGAAGACTCGCTCTAGCAATTAGGCACGAAATCTACTGTATTTCATAATCTACGCCAAACGATGGCAATCAAAGATAGGTAGTTTCTGACGGCCTTGTTCTTGCGCTTGCTTGTCTAATGACGCCATGACGATGGCATATTGTTTATCCAGTTCGCTATCGTCATAGCTTGCGATAACACTACTATCAAACGCTGTAATGGCTGCATGTCCCCATGTCTGGCGCGTACTACCATCTTTGTAAAGATGATCGCCACCTTGCGCTGCGCCGATGACCATACATTGACTGTCTAGAGCACGCGCTCGTAACAGCAGCGACCAGTGCGCTTGCCCAGTCAAGTACGTAAAGGCAGAAGGTGCACTCAACAGTTCAGCACCTGCTTGTCGCAGACGCTGCGCCAATGCTGGGAAGCGCAAATCAAAACATACCATCATGCCGAGTTGATAGACTGTATTGCCTACTGCTAGTGGCGCAATTACGGTCTGCGTACCCGGTTCAAAGGTTGCAGCTTCGTTATAGCTGCCATGCTTATCGGCCACAGTTGCAGTAAACAGATGAATCTTGTCGTAGCGTGCGACGCGGGTGCCATCTGGTGCAAACAGCTGGCTCACTTGGCGCAATCTACCATCAGGAACGACAGTACCATCAGGGCGATAATGGCAGGGTAACGAGCCTGCTAGTACATGGATACCAGCGGTGCGGGCGTAGTCTGCTATCGTCGCTGATAAGTCGTCAAAACGCTCAGCAGTAGCAGATTGCTGTCCCATACTACAGCAGTTCTCAGGCAATACAACAAGCTCAGCACCTTGAGCTTGTGCGTCTGTGATAGCGGCTTTGATATCTGCTAGATTGTCCTCAACATTCTGCTGACTGTTCATTTGAATAGCAGCGACGTTAAGTTGATGGTTACTTGAATTCATGACAATATTCCTATTGGGTGTGAGCTGTATTGGTCATTTACCGTAATTTATTTATTATAATATTTTCGCGGTAATGAGCAGACTGCTCGTATTTATGGATTGCTCATCCTTGCCAAGATGGTAGTCTGCTATCGATAGCAAACCAAACGTATCCGGACAAAACATAAATTATCATAGCAAAATTGTGGCAAAAAATGCTATCGTCATGTCCTGATAAGATTTATGTCGTTACCTTTACTGACAGAATAAACACAATATCACTAAGATCGGAGTGCAATAAGCCGCCCATGAGTATGTCGTTCGGATTGGCGACCACGCTGAGCAACTCACAAAAGCTAACCCCGCAAATGCAGCAAGCCATAAAATTGCTGCAGCTCTCTAGTCTTGAGCTCGCACAAGAGGTTCAGGCAAAGCTAGATAGTAATCCATTACTTGAACGTATCGAAAATGATGACGAATACGACAGTGGTGACGATGAAATAGAGGAGTGGAGCGAGCCGTTGACGCTTGATAGCTGGAATCAAAGTAGCAGTGACTCATTCGACTCAGTACCTACTACCAGTACAGAGTACAGTGGCGATAGTAGCGATAGCTTCAGTGATAGTTTGGATAAGCTTCAACAGCCTAATATCGATGATAGTGCAATAGATGTAGATAACTACAGCAGTTCTGATGCCGATAGCTTTGATATAGGTAGCTTTGACACGGGTAACTATGCTTCTACTGCAACAGGCTCTGGCAATAGTAGGGGTGATGAAGATTTCGATAGTTACCAAGGCGGTACTTCGTCCACCATTCAAGATCATGTGCGCTGGCAGCTGAACTTTAAGCGTTTATCAGAGGCCGATACGCTGATTGCAGAATATTTAATAGACTCCATGGATGATATGGGCTTTATTCGAATTGATATAGATGAGTTACTGCAGAGCTTTGATACGATGGCAAGTTTCTATCAATGGGATGAGCGCGTTGAAAAAGAAGAGGTCTTGACGGTATTACGTATTATCCAGTCCTGTGATCCCATTGGCGTAGGGGCGCGTCATTTAAGCGAGTGCTTATCGATTCAGCTATCAAAACTAGATGCCCACACCGAATATCTACAAGAAGCCCAAGCGTTGCTATCAGCGAGCGAGCATTTAGTTAGTAATAACATCAAAGCACTGACTGAACGTACAGGGCTTGCACCAGAATACATCACACCTGCGCTTACGCTACTACGTACCTTAAACGCTTCGCCAGGGCTACTGTTTCAGTCTAGCCAGCCCGACTATGCCCAGCCGCCTGAGAGCTATGATATTCCAGATGTGTTGGTCACACCTGTTAGAAACAATAAGGCGACAAGTAACTCTGAAGTAGAAGAGGATGGCTGGTATGTACGCCTCAATCCAGACACCCTACCAAAACTACGCGTAAACCAAGAATATGCCAATCTAGTCAAGCGCGGCGATGACAGTCCTGACAATCAATATCTGCGCGAAAACCTTACCGATGCTCGACTGTTTATTCGTAGTATAGAAGAGCGCAATCAAAACCTACTCAAAGTAGCGACCAGCATTGTACGCTATCAACAAGAGTTCCTGCAGCATGGTGCAACCGCCATGCAACCTCTGATACTAAAGGCAATTGCTGAAGAAGTTGACTTGCATGAGTCTACGGTCTCACGCCTTACCACCAGTAAAACCATCTTAACGCCGCAAGGATTGTTTTCTTTGAAACACTTCTTCTCATCTCACGTAAGTAGTGCTGATGGAGATATCTCATCGACCGCTATCAGTGCCATGATTAAAAAGCTTATCGCTGACGAAGATCCCAAAAAGCCCTTATCAGACAGTCGTATCAAGGATGAGCTGTTAGCAGATGGTATCGATATAGCCAGAAGAACCGTCGCCAAATATCGTGAAGCAATGAATATTGGCTCGTCTACTCAGCGCAAACAGAAATACTAATTATCTAAGCTCATCTTTTTATAAGATTAATGGTTACCTGTCTGTATAGTGCAATACAGATATAAAAAATAAAATTTTTTGATTATATAGAAACCAAATAGAAATAATAGGTATTGTTACACTTAATTACAATTTAATGGCTTGCTACTGGGCGATTTTCATGACAAATTAGAGTCATACCAACAACGAAAACCAAGTGCCGATTTATAGTATTTATTTACAGCTAATAAAGGAGACGATAAAAGGATACGTCGACACATTGCTAGAGGCATTGGGATAGTTAGTGGTAAGGCAGGATGAGAAGAGCAAGAATGCTACCTCATCTGTTGATTGTAAGTTACAAATAAAAGGACAACAATATGAATGTTTCTATCAGTGGTCATCATATCAGCGTTACCGAAGCTATGGACACAGCAGTACGCGAGAAGCTTGAAAAAGTAGAGCGTCACTTCGATCAGATACAAAGTATTCAAGTGATTTTATCGTTAGACAATAGCGGTGCTAGCGACGGCGGTAAAAAGAGCCATAAAGCTGAAGCAATTATGCGTGTCTCAGGTCAAGAAATGTTTGTCCAAGCGTATGAAGATGATATGTATAAAGCCATTAACGAGATGGCAGACAAGCTAGATAGACAAGTACGTAAGTATAAAACCCGCCAAGAGCGCAAAAAGACTCAGGGTGCAGGACGTGATAGTCGCTATCAGGATCTAACCCCTGCAGAAGCAGTACCAGCAGCATAGTTCGAGTCTAAAACTTTGAACACTATCGTTACAAGCTAGTGAAAGTAGACTAAGAGAATAAAAAATTTATAAGTAGCTACTACATTAGTTTGTAATTGACATAAAAAAAGACCTCTAACGTGTAATACGTTGAGGTCTTTTTTAGCATTAGTAAACTTAGAACGAAAATGAACTAGCTGTCAGCTCAAGCTTATCTGTCTAAACATTATTAACCACCGCCGACGGCTTGTACTACTTCGATATCCATACCTTCCACAATACGTAGTTGAGCAAGCTCGCTTTTTGGCATCAGCTCGCCGTCGACTTCTACAGCGTAACGACCCTGACTAAGACCAAGCTCATTGATAACAAGTTGTACAGTCTGATGAGTGGTTTGCAAGCTTTTACCATTGACAGTAATGGTGCTCATATTAAATACTCCCTACTAAATTAAAATTCCTGTTTATCCACTATTTACTACGTAGCTTTCATTTTATTACTGATAATTCGTTGCAGTTGATGCAAAGATCTAAAAATCACAATAACTATTAAATAGCTCAGCTGACTGAATCTTTCAATCGAAAAGCAGAAACAGCCAACCATAGCCAACCTGCAATCATAAGAACGCCGCCAATAGGCGTAATCGCACCGAACCAACGCGGTGCACCCAGCGTCATGGCATACAAGCTACCAGCGAAAATGATAATGCCAATTTGTAGTAACCAAGCAGTTGTCTGAGTAATATACTTTAAACGAATTAGCATACCGACAAGCAATAATCCCAGCGCATGTACGAACAAATACAGCGTTGCCGTATGCCACCATTCAAGCTGTTGGATGCTGACGCGGCCTTCTAAACCATGAGCACCAAACGCGCCCAGAGCAACAGCAATAGCCATATTAACTGCTGCAATACCGATCCAATTTAACATTGAACAACTCGTATCATCTTAAGGCTACTGGATATCATCTGGCAAAATCACACTATCAATGGTCATCGCATCGCGAATCTTGTCCATGGCATTTTTCTCGATTTGACGGACTCTTTCGGCTGAGATAGAGTAAACCGCTGCTAACTCATGCAAGGTAGATTTTTGCTCAGACAACCAACGCTGCTCGACAATATCGCGTGAACGATCATCTAAAGTACCCATAGCAGCGATGAGTGCTGATGAGTTATTTTCTTCCCAATCCGCTTCTTCTAACTGCTCAGCTGGATCGATACCATCTTCCAAAAATAGCTGAGGGGCGTAGCGACCATCATCATCGTCGCTTGACTGCGCCTCAAACGAAGCATCATAAGAGGTTAGACGTGATTCCATCTCTAACACTTGCTTGCGCGTAACATTCAAGTCATTAGCGATAGCGTCCGCTTCTTCTAGTGTCAGCTGATTATTGGTCTTCTTAAGGCTACGTAAGTTAAAGAACAGTTTACGATGAGCCTTGGTGGTCGCAACTTTCACAATACGCCAGTTGCGAATCACGAACTCATGAATTTCAGCTTTAATCCAATGCACGGCAAACGATACCAAACGTACGCCTTTATTTGGGTCAAAACGTTTGACTGCTTTCATTAATCCTAAGTTACCTTCTTGGATTAAATCTGCTTGCGGCAATCCATAGCCCGAGTAGCTACGTGCGATATGAATTACAAAACGTAGATGCGACATTACCAGTAGACGAGCAGCTTCAACATCACCTTCATCATAATAGCGATGTGCCAGCTCTTGCTCTTGTACCGGCGTTAAGATTGGGATTTGATGGACAGTATTGATATACGCACCCAAGTTGACCCCTGGCGCTGACAGGTGAGTTGGCATAGCTGGTACTAAGTCACGCGTACTGGTATTGCCCAATATACTCGCGTCATAAGGTGGTCGCTGAGCAGCGGCCTTTAATGCAGCATCGCGTGCATCATTTTTTATAGGAGCTGAGCCATCTTTTTTATTTGTATTTACAGCATCAGTAGAAGTATTAGCCATATTCTTGACCTTGGTTAAATAGTTAAGCAAATAGTCAGATAAAAATCTTTACGATTTAATTGTAAAGGATAGCAGCGCTTAGTTGCTATCAGTTTTGGTAATGATGAAGTGATATATTGTAGCGAAACGCTGTAATGATGTGCCATCAACTGACGAATGGTCAGTAACTTCATTGATCACTAGCTCTAAATAATCTGCCGCCTGTGATTGCTGACTTTGTCGACAAAACGCTTTGATATCAGCTTGCGAGTTGGGGTCAGTTGCAACCACATACAGTGATTCGCCAACTGTTACGTCACGTAATGCGACCTTAGTCTTTAACAATGGCATCGGGCATGCAAGACCGCGTCCATCAACGAAACCTTTTATATTTAGTTCAGATTGCGCTGTAGCTACATCATCTGATTTATGACTTTCAGTCAGTAGCAGCTCTAGTAAACTCGCAATGTCGTTCTGCTGTGTATCAGTCAAATTCTCTGATAACTGTATAGAGTGCGATACACGTTCGATGACTAATTCACTAGCAGCGGGCATAACTTAAACCTTGTAGATATCTATATTTTAATTTGTTTTATTAGTAATAGGCTTTGATATTGAGTACGAACATAATCCAGCAATCATAAATTATGAGGTCTTTATAACAGCCATCACAGTCATCTAAACCTACTATCATTGTTACTTATTATACCAAATAGACGATGTATAGTTGCAGTTGAATATAATCAACGCTGTGTTCGGTTCACTAGAATCATATAACCAAGAGTTGCGCGATTAGCAATTGCCCGATTAATAGTTATACGATTGAGACTTACTGCATAAATAATAGCCCAATGAATAATTACACAGCCATGTTGCGCAATCGTGACGGGTGGCTAAGTTATTGGTAGTTAAGTGCATTGTAGGATTGACCTTGTATAAACAAGCTCGTATAGTCGAAAAGACGTCGTCAATCATCTTATAGGATATGCACTTGTACCACGCTCATAGAACGAAGCGACCTGACAGCAACAACTCTTTAGTAGCCACAAATTCTGCAGGCTTGCCAATTATGTTGTCTAAGCAAAAAGGTAAACGTCATTTCATGAGTGTAGCTGTGCCAAATAGTATCAAGATAGGGTTGTCAATAATGCTACTAGCCATAGCCAGCGGTGCACATAGTCGTGAGAGCCAAACGCTGCCATTGGCTGATAGCTCGTGGCAAGTCACAGATCCGCAAACGCTAGAGCTACCAAATCTGCGCGGGCAAGGCTTGAGCTTTGCTGAGCAATATCAAAACAAAATGCTTGGCGAGTGGTCATTACAGAATATCAATGGCCGTGTCAGAATGGAACATGATCCTTGGGTACAAGAAACGATAAAAGACATGACGTGGCGTCTCAATGCCCAAGCCCGTCAGCAAGCACCACTTGGCGTCGTTATTATTGATAACCCCAGTATCAATGCTTTTGCAGCACCTGGCGGCATAATAGGTATCAATACTGGGACGATACTGTCAGCTAGTAGCATGGATGAGCTGGCGAGCGTCGTCGCGCATGAAGTCGCACATATCAGTCAACGACACTACGAAAGCGGCGCTGACGAACGTAAAAAAGCCTTGCTGATGCAGCTAGGCGGTATGCTAGCTGCGATTGCTGCCTCAGCTGTCGATGGTGATGCCGCTGCGGCTGTGATGATGGGCAGTCAGACAGCCTCTATGAATAGCAGCATGGCCTTTAGCCGCAGTAATGAACGTGAGGCTGACCGAGTAGGGATGCAGATTATGACCCAAGCGGGTTATGATCCTCGGGCGATGCCACGGTTCTTTGCCACGATGAATCAACAGAGTCAGTTGAACCAAGTTGAGAATCAATTCTTACCGAGCTTTGTACGCTCACATCCTCTGAGTAACGAGCGGTTGAGCGAGTCACAAAGTCGCGCTCAGCAATATCCAGCGCTCTCATTGAGCCAACAGCAGCGCCATCAAGCATTGTTTGATTTGTTGTATTGGCGCGTGCAAGTGACTGGTAAACATGCATCCGAAGTCACACTGACAACGGCCGCTAAAAACAGTCTCGGGGCCAAACTTGCGCTAATGCATTGGTATGGAGAGCAGCAGCGCTTTACAGATGCTAATAAGGTGTTGGCTGAGATAAATGCGTTATCAAATACGCAGCGTCAGAATTTAGAGCCTCTATTGTCGATTACCCACAGTCAGTTATTGAGTGAACAAGGTAAGTGGCAACAAACCGTAGATGTCTTAGAGAGCCAGCAGCGCCTATATCCTGAGCGCCGTGATTTACGTCTTTATCTGGCTGAAGCACTGACTAACAGTAATCAACCGATAAAAGCCCAAGTGCTGTTGAAGCCACTAACAGAACAGCAGCCAAGCGACCGTTATGCATGGCAAAGCTTGCAACTTGCCAATGAAAAACTTGCTAAGACCACCACCTCACCACAGTTAGCCAATATCGCGACGATTAATGCGTTGCGCTATCGCAGTTATGATCAGCTATGGAATGGACGCTATGAGAGTGCGCTGACCTCTTTGACACAAGCCAAACAGTTGACGGAAAATCTACAAACCACAGATCAGGCCAATAGTGCGCGTCCGTTATTGGCCAATATTAATGCAGAACTCAAAGCAATAAAAACCGCTAAAGACTTTAAGCCTTAGGCGGTTATTTGTACAGATTAGCCTGCCAATCAATCGCAAGTGCTAGCCTTGTAGCGCGTCTTTGACCATTTTAGAAATCAAAGCAGGATCAGCACGGCCAGCTGTTTTATTCTTTAAAACACCCATGACGCTGCCCATATCGCGCATAGACGTCGCACCTTGCTCAGCGATTTCAGCATTTACCAATGCCATGATCTCGTCTTGATTCATTTGCTGCGGCATAAACTCGTTGATAATATCAATTTCAAACTGCTCTTTGGTGGCCAAGTCATCACGGCCATTTTCTGTAAAGATCGTAAGTGACTCTTGACGCTGCTTTAGCTGCTTTTGCAAAACTTCTAATACTTGGGCATCGTCAAGTTCTGTCTGACGGTCAATTTCGATTTGTTTCACTACTGACTGTACATCTGTCTCTTATACACATCTCCGAGCCCACGAGACG
>CAJXUF010000017.1 GCA_913061175.1 uncultured Psychrobacter sp. | reverse complement strand
ACACACTGCATATCGTCGGCAGCGTCAGATGTGTATAAGAGACAGGTTATAAAGGGCGTTCTTTACTGTGCTTGTTATATTTGTTTTTTCTTCTAATTTTTTTGAATTCGCCATAGCGTTATTGTTCCTATCGAATCGTTGTTTATTCCTAACGTGCTTAGTTGTCTTTATTTAATTAACAGAAAGGTTAACACGTACTCATGCGTGGCCATGGCTAGGCTTACGTATCAATAGCATAGATAGACAAAACGATAACTCAAGTCACCCAATCATTAATAATAAAAAACCCGCATCAATGCGGGTTTGGTTTAGAAAAAGATGCTATTAGAAGAGTGATAACTTAGACATTAAGACACAACCAAGCGCATCAATTGGGTGCTGATATAACCACCAAACGTCCCTACTGCGTAACCTAAAATACCCAAGAACACGCCAACAGGCGCTAACGACGGATGAAAGGCCGTTGCGACAATCGGTGCTGAGGATGCACCGCCAGTATTGGCATTAGAACCAACTGCCAAAAAGAAAAATGGCGCACGAATGAGTCGAGCGACAGCAAAAATAATCACGACGTGAATACTCATCCATAACAGACCGATTAGTAATAGTCGCCATTGCGAGACGATACCGGCCAGATTAATTTGCATACCGATTGCGGCGATTAATACAAAGATAAATACCGTGCCGATTTTTGATGCGCCAACATGATCTAACCTACGTATCTTAGTAAACGAAAATATAACACCTATTACCGTAATAATTACCACCATCCAAAAGAACGAGCTAGCAAAGCTATATTGAACGGCCCAACTATAAGGCGCAAAGAAATCTGCAATCTGGCCACCGACAAAGTGTGCCACTCCGACCATGGCAAAGCATAAGCCAAACATCACCATCAAGTCATTGATGGTTGCTGGGCGGGCATGATCACGCTCATAGCTCTCGACTGCTTTGACTACTTTATCAATACTACTGGTATCAGCGCGCAAAAAGCGGTCTATCTTGTCGCTATGTTTTGCCATGACCAAAATAGCTAGCAGCCACAGTGAGGCATTGGTGGTATCGACCAAAATCATCATACCAAACAGATCATCACTGACCCCAAACAGCTCCTTCATCGCTGCTTGGTTAGCCGCGCCGCCTATCCAGCTGCCCGCTACAGCAGAGAACCCACGCCATAATGTGTCATCGGTGAACATCGCAGGCGATATCCACTTAGCGACTCCCAAACTGATCGGACCACTGATGACGATAGCGATACTGGCAGCAAAAAACATCGCGATCGCTTTCCAGCCTAAGCCCAATATTTTAGGTACATCCATGGATAAGGTCATTAATAGCAAACTTGCTGGCAGTAAGTAAGTTGCAGTAAAGCCATAAATCTGCGAACCAATACCATCGGCAAACACGCCTAAGCTATTCAAAGTGGCTGGTATAAAGCAGCAAAGCACAATACCAGGCAGTACGGCATAAAATCGACGCCAAAACTTACCCGGTAAGCCTTGGGTATAAAAAACCAGACCAATAATGGCCATGATAATGCCAAAGGCTAATGGCAAATTATCGATTGCTAAGTTTGAGGTGGCAGGCATCAAGGCGCTCCAAGAGTGACAACGGGCAAAAGTAAATCAGTATAGACAAGGCAAAAAACTCCTGCAAGCAGCCATCGACTATTAGCTAGGATTTGCCGAGTAGTATTTGACAGGATGAACAGCAAGATAACGGCTAGACACGTAACGTCATACGCCCGTTATTGAGAAATATAAAGCAGGTAAACGCAAAAAAGCCAGATAACAAGTATCTGGCTTTTTTAGTGCTATCTTTAGACGATTAATGAATCAATGATTGAAATCGTCAAATATAGCTGTATTACGAGTTGTTACCACGGTTGCCGCCGTTTGGACGACCTTGGCCACGGCTGTCAGAACGACCAGCTGGACGACCTTGGCTGCCGCTTGGACGACCGCGACCAGTTGCAGCACGCTCACCACGTGGAACGCCATTGCTATCACCGCGGCTTGGGCCACCAGTGCGCTTGCCTTGATACGGCTTGCCACCTGAACGCTCATTTGGTTTGCCTGACGTGTCACGTGGCTTACCTTGATAACCGCTGTCGTTGCTAGCGCGTTGACCAGTTGGAGCGCTGTCGCTTGAACGACCGCGGCCTTGACCACCACCGCTAGATTTACCAGCATAGCCACCGCCTGAACGACCACGGCCTTGACCGCCACCGCCGTTAGAACGACCACGACCACGGCCACGACCATTACCTTTGTTTTCGCTAGGTACGTAAGTTTTCTTAGGCTCCATACCTTCGATGATACATACTTCCATTTTGCGATCTAAATAACGGTTGATAGCGTTAAGCTGTGGACGATCATCCATGCTACATAGGCTGATAGCAACACCAGTACGACCAGCACGACCACAACGACCGATACGATGGACGTAATCTTCAGTCTGACGCGGTAAGTCATAGTTGATAACGTGCGAGATAGCTGGGATATCTAGACCACGTGCAGCAACGTCAGTCGCTACTAGGATTTTCACTTTACCATTACGCAAGTCTTGAACGATACGGTTACGCTTGCTCTGTGGCAAGTCACCATGTAGGAAGCTTGCTTTATGGCCCGCTTCTTGTAGCTGTTTAGCCAGTTTTTCAGTGCTACGTTTGGTAGCAGCAAAGATAATGATCTGTTCCATATCTTGCTGGCAAACGATTTTGTCAAGTAAACGGTTTTTGTGATCAAAATCGTCACAGTAGTACACTTTTTCTTCGATGTGTGCAGATTCTACTTTGATTGATACGCGCTCAGGGTTCTTAGTGAAGCTAGCAGCGATTTTACCTACTGGGCCATCCCAAGTTGCTGAACACATGATCGTTTGACGATCGATTGGTGCTGCACGAAGGATATCACTGATATCATCAGCAAAACCCATGTCTAGCATACGATCCGCTTCGTCAAGTACCAATACTTCTAGGTTTGACAAATCAACGCGACCTGCATTGATATGGTCAAGTAGACGACCAGGCGTCGCAACGATTACTTGAACGCCTTTTTTCAAAGCAGTGATCTGACCATTGTATGGTGCGCCGCCAACTAGTGGCACACAAAATAGACCGCGCATGTCTTTAGAATAAGTGCGAACGCTGTCATGTACTTGCTGAGCAAGTTCACGCGTTGGCGTTAGGATAAGTGCTTTGGTTAGTTTGTCAAAGCTAGTAGCACGACTCAAACGGTCAAGTACAGGGATAACGAAAGCCGCTGTTTTACCACTACCCGTTTGCGCTGACAATAAAAGGTCACGACCGGCTAGAGCAAAAGGAATGGCTTGTTCTTGAATAGGGGTTGGATTGGTATAGCCACTGCGATCAAGTGCAGTAAGAATTGGCTTAGCAATGCCAAGATCAGTAAAGGTGATTTTGTTTTCTTCAGTGGCGTCAGTAGTAGCCGCTTGAGTATTATTATCAGTATTTGGAGTGTCAGTGCTTTCGATGATGCCGTTTTCAGCGGCGATTGCAGATAAGATGTCAGTCATAAGAATCCTTGGTAAGTATAAGTTGCTGTAAATTCAGCAAACTTGATGCATACCACTGATAACCGTTCACCACGCTGCTCTTATTAGCATTACCGAGCAATATAAAATTGTCGATAATTAGAAACCAAGCCAATAGAGCTTAGCGTCTTTATAATAAATGCGTTCGTGCTGTCTGACGTATTTTGGTGGTAGTGCCGAGTGTCTTATCCTTGCTTGATATACGCTCATTATCAATGCTTTGTCCAAAGCAGATAAAGGCAAACAGCAACCAATCTAGACCCTAGTTATAGGCCAGTAGATAAGATATGAGTCAAAAATAACGGATATTTTTAAAGGTTATTTAAGTACACAAAATCATCGGCAACAATTACTTATGGTCATCCTAGACCCAAAATCGCAGGCGATGTTATCAATCTCATAATTCACGAAAGCCTAAGCTAACGTGGCGACGCAGTATAGCACAATAAAAAAATATATGTACCTATTTCTTCAATTACTGAGTAAATAAGCATTAACAGTGTTGATAATAAACAAGTTTAGGTATTTTATTTGATAACTACAGCAAAATTTAATAGCTAAAGCAAATGAGTTACTCACTATTTATCTATCGTACTACTTTGACTTCTGTGACATAGGTAGGTAGCTGCCA
The DNA here is from genome assembly GCA_913061175.1 of uncultured Psychrobacter sp. Lineage (GTDB taxonomy): Bacteria > Pseudomonadota > Gammaproteobacteria > Pseudomonadales > Moraxellaceae > Psychrobacter. The sequence goes on along the minus strand of CAJXUF010000017.1, from coordinate 20,650 downwards.
TGCCCCGCCCGCCTCGATTAAACGGCAAAGTCCTGTGGTGCTTTCATGACTTTTTTCAAATGCACGGCCTGTCCATAACCAATCGGTTTTACTCATGCAATCACCGATGCCGCGACCTTTTTGTACAGAGGTAAGCTTGCCTTTATCGTAGCCAGTAGCATTGGTCGTTACCAATGTTGGCTTATAAGGTTTACTATCATTGAGCACCCAAACCCCTGCTCCAGCGTTATAAGCGCCTGTCCAGCACTCATGCTGTGCCAACAGCTGCGAGCCATTTAGACGACTGATACGCCAAGGTGATTTGTCTGAAAGATTAGGACAAACGCTGTCTGCATCTTTCATTGTGCCTTTTACCAACGATGCCAACTGAGAGGACCTCATCACAAACTTTTTGTCATTACCATCGTCCGCTTTGGCACTTGGCACGACAAACCGCAGTACTGGCGCTGCTTTGGGAGGCAATATACCGCCACTAGATTTAACAGCATCGTCATTTTTAATAAAAGCACTGGATGTACCAACGCGACCTTGGAACTCATCGGCTCTGAGCATGGCAGCACTGGCACCTTTGTCAGAGAGCTGCCAACGTGAGTTGCGCAAGGCCAATGTAATCTTGCTAGATTTGGTCAAAGCCTCTAATAATGCAGTTACCTGCGCTTGAGTGAGCTCAGCATTACCTGCAGCAGCTGAATACGGTTTAGTCTCGCCATAGTCTTTGTCATTAATAAACAACGAGATGCGATGACGGTTACCGAGCTGCATTAGGGCTTTAGACGAGCTGTCCTTTGCCCCGCCAAGCTTTACTTTACCATCCACGCCAGCATTCGCACCTGCACGGCGTACGAGCAATATAGAAACCGGGAACTCACTGTTATTCTCTGCTTGATAGCCTGCCAGCCGGCACGTACGCGTATTATCACAAGCGACTTGCCAATCTTGGCTAGTAAACTCAGTCGATGTACTGGCCATACTGGTGGTACTAAATAAAGCTGTGCTAAGCGCTGCAAGTACAGGCAGTAATATTTTATTTTTTATCATATAGGTGGGTTGTTCTTTTATTTTTTTAGGTATGTTTTCTGAATAATGCTCTACAGTGATGTTTTTGGGATTTTTATTAGACTGGGCACTGTCTTTATAGCTATAGTCATCAGACTTATTATCGTCATAGGTAATGCCTGACCTATTAACACCAGTTAAATCAGCGCCTCTTGATAGCGACATATCGTTTATATAATTATTGTCTTTCATAATCATCACCTTTCAGTAGAAGAAGTATAAACACCTGTCTATTGTAATGGTGCTCGGCTATCTTAACGCACTAGTGTTTCTATCTGTTGTACTAATGTATCATTGTGTAAAGACAAAAGGAAGACATAGCATACAAATATTCATTTTTATGAATATAAATAAAAAGGCTGATAAGCTATTTGCTTATCAGCCTTGCTGCTGTGTTTAAAGTTTATTTATGCTTAAACTGTACTGTTAGATCTAAACTGTATTGAGTACTTAGTTTAGTCGATTGGTTTTAGCTCTAGCGCTACTGCACGTTTAACCGCAGGACGTTCAGCGATTTTCTTAGCCCAACGCTGTAAGTGTTTGTAGTCTTCTACTTGTAAAAACTCTGCTGCATCATAGAGCTTACCCAGTGCCAACTGACCATACCAAGACCAGACAATCATATCCGCAATGTTGTAATCAGATTCATCATTGCCGCATAGGTACTCATGATCTTTTAAATGCGTGTCTAATACATCGAGCTGACGCTTGGTTTCCATCGTATAGCGGTTGATTGGATACTCTAAAGGTTCAGGCGCATACGCATAAAAGTGCCCAAAGCCGCCACCTAAGAAAGGCGCGCTACCCATTTGCCACATAATCCAAGACAGACAATCTGCTCGCGCTTTGCCAGTAGCCAGTGGCAGGAACTTATCAAACTTTTCTGCTAGATACATTAAGATAGCGCCCGACTCAAACAGTGCTATCGGCTCGTCTGCTGTATCAGTAGAATGATCGACCAAGGCTGGAATCTTTGAATTGGGGTTTATCTTTACAAACCCTGAGCCAAACTGCTCACCTTTAGAAATATCAATTTTGTAGGCATCATATGCTGCCCCGTCAATACCAAGTTCGGCCAGCTCTTCTAATAGTATGTTTACCTTGACACCATTTGGTGTGTTTAATGAGTACAGCTGTAACGGAGCATCGCCAACAGGCAGCTCTTTATCATAGCGAGCTCCAGACGTTGGACTATTAATACTAGCAAACTTGCCGCCGTTGTCTTTATCTTGCGTCCAAACTTTTGGTGGTACGTATTTATTATTATCTTGACTCATGATTTCTCCTATTATTTTCTGGTTGTGATAGAACTTACAGTAGCACATTCACCGCTATAGGGTTGAAAAGTGAAATAATCAGTAGAGTAACTGCCCACAAACTGGATGATATCAATACCATATTTTTGGTATGGGTTACCTGTGCCGATACTACCCGCTATATGAGCGCCTTTCACATTACATTGATAGCCATCACGATTGCAGTGACATACTGTATTGTTCTTATAACCCAAATTCTTTATATCGGCGTTTATGATAGTGCTTTGTTGTGTGAGACCTTGCACTTGCGACCCTTTATGAGAGCTTACGTAAACAACTCCTACTATGTTGGTATTACGAGTATTGTTTATTTGCCATTTAATGGCCTCATAAGAGCTTAAGTATAATACTACCGGTTTGGAGATAGCAGGTATATCTAGCACGACAGCTTGATTATCCGCCTCATAAACACCAGCGTATAATGCTACAACATCTGGGTATCGCTGCTTGATGGTGGATAAAATTTGATTTGGGTCTTCAGGTTGTTTAACATTCTCCATAGGACTGATATCCATTGCCACATCTGTTGTATGCCAGCCATTGCGGTACTCAACTTCGACAATATGATTACCAGCTGGTATATATACTTTTTGCATATCATCACCGCCTTTGTTGTCCTCAATGATAATATGTTTATCGATAAGCACCCGTACCTCAGAGTGACTTTTACTAATCAAAACTTGATAAAACCCCGATTCAGGTACGCTTAACGAGCCTACCCAATATGCCATGAATTTTTCTGATGGTATATTTTTAAAGTCACTCCAACTATATTTTTTTGCCACTCCTGTGATGTGTTCTCTTTCTATTACCTTCGATGGATTGTCTGCATGCATATAAAAAACTTGATATCCCCGATGAGGAATACCATGATTGAGCTGATAAGTATCGTTCCACGTATTAGAGGCTAATGGGAAGTTATGTAAATGACTATCAAACGTGATGATATTATCGTCTTCAGCACCTGTTTCAATAGGCGGCAGAATGACTGTTTCAAGAAGGATATCGCTATCTTTTTCAATCTCAATATTGTCAGCTATGCCCGGAGTTGCTTTAGGCATCTCTGTGTATCCATCACATGCATTTAAACTAAACATATTTAAAAAAGCCAGTTTTTTACCAGCTTCACTAAAGTCACCATCAAACAACTCCGAGATGGCTTCCTCCAATAAGTGCCGTTTAGTTTTTTGCGCATCCCTACAACCATCTGTAAGAATATGAGTACCGTTTACTGTATTGTCAGCAGAATAGCTGTCGTTGATGGTGGTTTCGGAGTTACCAGTTTCATCATCACTGATCATTAGTACTAAAAGTGTGACAACTATCAATGTTACAATGAGTGCAACCGACTGTCGTTTATACATATGATTACATACTCGAGAACAGCTACATCGTAGAATGTGAACGATATGACTATGGCTGTTATATTAATTTAGAAAAATTGTCGAGTAATAATTATACAAGATAATAACAAATAAAAGTGCGTAAAATGACTTTGTCTAAGGTCTGTTGAACATTTAAATTTGAATGTTCAACAGACCTTAATCTTACCGTTAGTTATTTTTTTATGGGTGATTGGCATTAATTTCAGCCAATCTGGTTTCCACACTGCTCAAACATTATTAATTGAATATAATTTACTCTACATGCCCCATAACGCTTTCGACTAACATATGATTTATGTCTACTATACTTAATAAAAATGAGTCTAAAATCACCCTGACTCCAACGCAAGATAAATACCTGCCTTATGTACTAGCGGTAGCGCTATTTATGCAAATTTTAGACGCTACTATTTTGAACACCTCGTTGCCACAAATGGCGCAGGCACTCGGTGAGTCACCATTGAAGATGCAGTGGGCCGTCATCAGCTATGCATTGACCCTAGCGATTTTTATCCCTATCAGTGGTTTTTTAGCGGATAAATATGGCACACGCCGCGTATTTTTATCGGCGGTCATCATTTTTTGTGTTGGCTCATTACTGTGCGCGGCGTCGCAAACGTTAGATTTTTTAGTTGCTTCACGTGTGGTACAGGGTATCGGCGGTGCCATGATGACGCCTGTCGCTCGCTTGATATTGGTTAAGTCTTATCCGCGCAATAAGCTGCTCACTGTGATGAATTTCGCTGTAATACCAGCGTTGGTTGCACCACTAGTCGGTCCGGTATTGGGTGGCTATATCGTGCAATATGCCAGCTGGCATTGGATATTTTTGATCAATATACCGATGGGTGTGGCAGGTTTTATTATGGGCAAAAAACTGGTGCCAGCGCTATATGAAGATACCAAGCGTCTTGATTGGACAGGGTTTGTATTGTTTGCCGCCGCTGCCTGCGGATTCACACTGGCTGTCGAGTTTGGTTCACAGACAGGTCGCGGGATTTATGGGTTATTACTCGGGTTAGGCGCAAGTCTATTGAGCGGCGCATATGTCTGGCATGCCAAACGGCGAGCGGCACCATTATTTCCACTGAGCTTGTTTGATATTCGCACCTTTCGAATTGGTATTACAGGCAATTTGTTTACGCGGCTTGGTATCAGTGCCGTGCCCTTTTTATTGCCTTTATTACTTCAGGTGGTATTTGAGTACTCGCCTTCGCAGGCAGGTTGGTTACTTGCCCCAATTGCAGTGGGTGCTATAGGTATCAAACCTTGGGTTAGCAAGATTATTCAGCGGTTTAGCTACCGTAAGGTGCTGATCTACAACACCTTGTTTATGGGTTCGCTTATCATTGTACTGGCGCAGTTTAACGATGCGTCGCAGTGGCTATGGTTTATACCTATCCTGACCGTCATGGGTGCCTGCAACTCTATGCAGTTTAGCGCGATGAATACGATTACTATTGGCGATTTACAGGGGACACAAACCAGTAGTGGTAATAGCTTAATGGCGGTTAATCAGCAGTTAGCGATTAGCTTTGGTATTGCGTTCGGTGCTGCTGTGTTGAATCTACTACGTGAGCGTCTACAGATGGATACGTTAGTAGCGTTCCAAACCACTTATTGGATATTGGGCATTTTGACCATTCTCTCGGGGCTGTATTTCTTACGTCTGAAACCTGAAGACGGCCGCGGTTTATACTAGGGCGTGTCTTCAATCGAGACAAGTTTTCTATTGAGTGAGATTTTACGTACGACAAGTCTCTATTCTGTATATCCGAAACGTTAAAAATAGCTTATCTATAGACAGAAAAAAGCCAGTATGCGATTGGATTATCAATCTCATACTGGCTTTTTCTTATGACTGACATTAATAGCAAATATTATTATGCGTCATCATCACTCATTTGCGATTGGATGTAGCGCTCTACACCAATACTCTCGATTAAGTCCTGCTGCGTTTCTAACCAGTCTTCATACTCTTCATTGCCATCTTTTAGCGTGACTAATAGCTGGCGAGAAACGTAGTCAGACTTTGTCTCACATAAGGTGACGGCATCAGTAATAATATCGAACTTTTGTCTCTCAAGGCGTAGGTTGCACTCAATGATTTCTGGCACATCTTCGCCAACCAATACCTTGCCCAGTTCCTGCAAGTTTGGCAAACCGCCTAGCAATAAAATACGAGCGATTAGGTCGTCTGACCATTTCATCTCAGCAATAGATTGCTTATATAATGAGTCATTAAGCGCTTCTAGCCCCCAATGACGTGCAATACGTGCATGCAAAAAATACTGGTTGATGGCAATCAATGACTGCCCAAGTACTTTGTTTAACGCGCGAATAACTTCTTTATCCCCTGTCATTACCTTTCTCCCTTTATCTCTATTATTTATGCTAAATACTGTGAATGCTATTCATACGTAGGATGATATCAGACAATATTAGGGGTGACTTCAGCCATTTGGCTTTGTAGGTAATTCGGTAGACCAATCATATCGATGAGACGGAGCTGCTGCTCAAGCCAGTGCGCATGGTCTTCTTCGGTGTCTTTCAATTGCTCGACCAGCATCTCACGCGTGACATAGTCATGCTCTGCTTCGCAAAGTGCGATACCTTCTTTTAGATGCTTTTGTACTTGATACTCTAAATCTAGGTCAAACTGCAACATCTCAGGGACAGACGCACCGATATGGATAGCGTCGACCGACATCTTTGGCGTGCCACTTAACATCAAGATACGGCGAATGATGTTCTGTGCGTGTAGCGTTTCGTCTTCCATTTCATGATGGATACGATCGTACAACTTGCCATAGTGCCACTCAGCATACATCTCTGAATGGATAAAATATTGGTCACGAGCAGCAAGCTCACCACCTAGTAAGAAATTCAAATAATCAATGACTTTCTGGCTACCTATCATAACGCGTACTCCCCTATTTATTTTTACCGATCACCATACATCCATAATTTATTATATAAGGATAGCATAATTGGCAAACTGATCAGTAAAAATCAAAGTCAATAAAATGGCTTATAATCTTAGGTAAATATAGTAGCATACAGGCGCAGTATAGGGTGTAACGTTATGAACTAAGAATAAGATGCTAATTGAGAATCATAATTAGCTACAACTGGCATGAGACTATTTAATATAGTTCGTGTTGGTGTATGACTGAGGTTATATGGACGCTTGCACCCTGCCCATTATGTATAATAAATAGAGTTAGATGCAAAATACTGAATATAATTTATCGTGTTAGGTTTTATCGCACTAGATAATGAGAATGTGTGATTAACAGTATTTAAACGGCGTACGCTAGATTATCGAGTTTTGCATGATGTTCGTCTAGGTAGTCATTGACCATCGGCTCACAGCAGCCACAGCACGTTGCTATATCGAGCGTATCTTTTAGACCATCGAGCGTATCAACACCTGCAGCAATAGCTGCTTTGATTTGCTTTTCTTTTACGTTATTACAGATACATACGTACATGGATTGGCTCCTCGGAATACCACTATTCGATAATGACGGCATACGACACTTGTATAAAAATCTTTGTGATAAGTGTCATTGATAGACGGATAATTTACTGTTTTCTAGCAATTAAAAAGTAGTCGTTGAAATCACGTTTATCGCTTGCAGTATAATAACGATAATTATTATCATTTTCAATCACATTCGATATATTTATTCGTTGAGACAGTACCCTTGTATTACAGGCAGTTCATTTATGTAAGTGGATATAAGTGTGCATGTAACCGAATATTGTCAAAGGTAGTGAATTGACGATGAACTGTAAATTTGCTTATTTTTTAATCGATTTTGTAGATAACTGCTGTTATATTGAACCCCTATTAACAAAGCCCATTGGAATTCACCTATGTCTGATAATAATTTTACGATACGACCTATCGATTTATTCAAAGTCCTATCTGATCCGACACGTCTAAAAATATTTCAAATTCTTTTCAAAGAAGAAGCACGTTGCGTGGGTGATTTGGTAGATATGCTTGACCAGCCACAACCAACAATATCACGCCACCTAAACCATTTGAAAAAACTGGGTATTTTGAGCTGTGTACGTGACGGTACTTGGATGTGGTATGAGGTCGCTGATGATTTACCAGATTGGTGTCAAGATATTTTAGACATCACCTACGAGCAAATCACTCCTAGAGGAACTAATAGAGATATATCGGATCTTGCGTAGATACTGTTGTCCGCTTGTGTCCGCTTAGATTTTTGGCTCTTTGACTGCGCTTTGTAAAAAGCGCTTGAGACAATAGATCTGCGGCAATGCGCCAAACCAAAAAGACCTACTTTCGTAGGTCTTTTTTTTGCTCAACTATTGATAATTCGACCTAAATTACGCTAGGTCAAATAATTATACAAGATCTAAGAAATCGCTGATAAAGGCGTTGGCTGGCTGGTGTATCAGCTCCTCTGACGTGCCCACCTGCTCTACTCGGCCCTGATTCATCACGACGATCTCATCTGATACCGCACGGGCTTCTTCTTGGTCATGCGTTACCATGATACTGGTGATACCAAGCTCGTGGTGGATGTTTTTTAGCCATGTGCGCAGCTCTTTACGGACTTTGGCATCTAGTGCACCAAACGGCTCATCTAGCAGCAACAGCTTCGGTTTGACAGCAAGTGCACGTGCTAATGCAATGCGCTGGCGCTGACCACCTGATAGCTGATGCGGATAAGCATTGGCAACTTGTGGTAGCTGCACGAGGTCTAAGAGCTCTGCCACGCGCTTATTGATATCAGCTTTGCTTGGGCGTTCGTTTTTTGGCAATAAGGTCAATCCAAACGCCACATTGTCCGCGATGTTCTTATGGCGAAACAGCGCATAATGCTGAAACATAAAGCCAATATGACGCTTTTGGACTGGGGTATTGGTCACATCTAGCTCATCAAACAATACCTGTCCAGAGTCGGCATATTCCAGACCCGCGATAATACGTAGCAAGGTAGTCTTACCGCAGCCTGATGGACCTAGTAACGTCGTCAGCTTGCCAGTTGGCACCGTGATATTGATATTATCTAAAGCGGTAAAATTGCCGAATTTTTTATTAACGTTGCGAATCTCAATGCTCATAATCGTATCTCTTATTATATCTTTTGTCGTATCGTGGCAAGTAGCTGAGTAGCGACTGCATCCGTAGTATTAACATCATTTATCAGATAATGGCAGTTATACCTTGCCAGTACTGTCCGCACTCGTCGATTCAGTAACGGCCGTTGCGTTAGCACTCACTGGCAGCTCAGGTGCGCTGGCAAGCCGCTCAGACTTAGCAAATTTACGCTCTTGTATCTTGGTCATGACTTGTTGAATCAGTAGCGTCACTAAGGCAAGTGCAGCCAATATGCTCGATAAGGCAAACGCAGCGGTAAAGTTATAATCGTTATAGGCAATCTCAACCAATAGCGGCATGGTGTTGGTCTCGCCGCGAATGTGACCGGAAACCACGCTTACCGCACCAAACTCACCCATCGCACGGGCATTGGTCAAAATCAAACCATATAGCAGCGCCCATTTGATATTAGGCAGTGTTACATGCCAAAACGTCTGCCAACCAGTCGCGCCTAATGTTAGCGCTGCTTGCTCTTCAGAGTCGCCTTGAGTCTGCATCAATGGAATCAGCTCACGTGCAACAAACGGAAAGGTCACAAATAGTGTAGCCAAAATAATACCAGGCACTGCATATATTACTTGGAAACCCATACTCTCAAGCCAGCCACCAATAGTAGAGTTCAGTCCAAACAGCAGCACAAACATCAAACCTGCAACCACTGGCGATACCGAAAATGGCAAATCTAGCAAAGTGGTGACCAGCTGCTTACCTTTAAACTGATAGCGCGTGACCAACCATGCAATCGCGATGCCCATTACCATATTAATTGGTAAGACAATTCCTGCCGTAATAAGCGTCAGCTTGATGGCTTGCAAAGCTTCAGGGTCTACTAATGAAGCAATATATAGCTGCCAACCATTTTTAAAGGCTTCGTAAAACACAGCCAGTAATGGAATGACCAACATGACAATCATGAATAGCACCGCAATGGCAATAAAGGTGCGACGTATCCATGGGGTATCTTTGGTCGCAGCGTTGCTTTGGTAGTCGTAGCTATTAGATATTTGCATATTAGCGAGCTCCTACACGGCGCGACAGTTTCCACTGCATGATATTAATGGTCAGCAAGATAACAAATGATATGAGTAGCATAAATAGTGCAACCGCAGAAGCACCTTGAATATCAAACTGCTCAAGCTTACTGATAATAATGAGCGGTAAAATCTCAGACTGCATCGGAATATTGCCCGCGATAAAGATAACTGAACCATACTCGCCTGTGGCACGAGCAAACATCATACCTGCACCCATCAGCAAGGCTGGCAATAACTCCGGCAAAATCACTTTACGAAAAGTCGTCAAACGATTAGCGCCCAATACCGCAGCCGCTTCTTCAAACTCAACCGATAGCTCAGCGAGTACGGGCTGCACCGCGCGAACAATAAAGGGGAAGCTCACCACAACCAGTGCGAGCCAAATACCTATCGGCGTAAAGGCGACCTGAATATCGAACTTGGCAAACCATTGACCAATCAAGCCATTAGGCGCATATAAAGTGGCAAGCGAGATACCTGTAACGGCAGTTGGTAGTGCAAATGGCAAATCAACCAAGGCATTAATCAGTGACTTACCCCAAAACTCATAGCGGACAAGTACCCACGCAACCAGTGTACCAAAGACCATATTGGTCAGCATCGCCAAAAACGACATCCATAAGCTGAGCTTAATTGCGGCAGTGACTTGCGGCTGGGTGATGGTTTCCCAAAAACCCGTCCAACCCATCTGAGTTGTGGTATAGGCCATCATGGCAAACGGTAGCACCACTAGTAATGACAAACTAAAGACAGTGATGCCCATGCTCAGACCAAACCCAGGTAGCACATTGCGCTGACGCAAGCGTGTCAACCACCCTTTTTTGTTGGTGGGTTTGCTGGCAGAAGAAGATGTTGCACTCATAGTGATGTCCTATTGCCTAACTGATGGTACTTAGCGAGGGTGCTCACCGTAAGACCATTATTACCATTGTTATCAAAATTATTATTGGTCGGCTTATGATATAAAGGACATAGTGCGTACGACCATGTCCTTTATGGGGTGCTTCATGACTGACTGTACGATTAACTGAATTAATCCGTTTCAGCGTTTAGCGCAGTAGCTAATCTAAGTACTTAGCAAGTGATTACTGAGGCGCGTTAATTGCCAATTGGTCAAATACACCACCATCACTGAAGTAAGTGCTCATGATTTCATCCCATGTGCCAAAGGCATCGTTCGGGCGGAAAGTCTCAACTGGCGGTAATTTGTCACCGTTTTTGTCAAGAACGCTCTTAACGCTAGGACGTAGATATAGATTGGCCGCTAGTTGCTGAGCAGGCTCACTCCATAAGTAATCAAGATACGCTTTGGCAGCGTCTGTAGTGCCTTTTTTGTCTGTTACCGTCTTCACAACTGCCACAGGGCTCTCTGACTTGATAGAGTATTTTGGATAAACGATGTCTACTTGACCAGCGCCAAAATCAGTTGCTGCAAGGTTGGCTTCGTTTTCAAAGGTCACCAAGACATCACCAATACCGCGCTGTACGAAAGTCGTTGTCGCGGCACGTCCGCCGTTTTCATAGACTTTGACATTTTTTAGCATGTCTTTTACGTAGCCTTTAGCTTTTGTTTCATCTTCATTAAAAGCATGTAGACCATAACCGTATGCACCTAAGAACGCATAACGACCGTTACCCGTCACTTTTGGATTGGCCATGACAATCTCAACACCCTCTTTGGTCAAGTCTTCCCAGTCTTTGATGTTTTTTGGATTGTCTTTACGCACCAAGAATACGATCGTGCTGGTAAAAGGAACCGCATTGTCTGGGAATTTGCTTTCCCAATCTGACTCAACCAAGCCTTTTTTCTCAAGCAGCTCAATATCAGAGCCTTGGTTCATGGTAGCAACATCGGCTTGTAGACCGTTAGCAACAGACAATGCTTGCTTGCTTGAGCCGCCATGTGACTGTTTTATTAAGATATTGCTGTCTGGGTTTTCAGCTTTATAATGCTCAACAAACAAAGGGTTGTAATCTTTATAGAAGTCACGTGCCACATCGTATGAGACATTGAGTAGCTCAATATTCTGCCCTTCTGTCGTCACTGAACCGTCAGCTGCTGCCTCAGTAGTCTCACTGTTGCTACAGCCAGCTAGACCCAATGTCAGAGCAACGCCAGCAATGCTCAAGGCACTAAGGGTTTTACTCTTTTGTTGATAACGAGCTACGTCTGTCATAAATACCTCAAAGATGTCTATTGTGTAATGCAAGTATGCTAACAGCGCCATCTTATTATGTTTAATGATGAATATGCGTATGTTATTGCCAAAAGGGAATAACAAGCAGGCAAAGCCAATCATATCAATAATTTATGAAAAAATTATATACGCATAACCAACTGTTTTCTGATTTTAACATTGGATACGTCTTATCTATCTTGTCCGTGTTTCACTGATAACGGCCAAGACAGATCATTCTACAAGCCAGAAATTAACGACTACTTAGTATTTGCCAGCTGATCGAAACGACCACCGTCTACAAAGAAAGCATCCATAATCTCTGCCCATGAGCCAAACACAGCCACAGGTTCAAACGTTTCAATATCAGGCAAAGTATCTTTATGAGCAGCTAGAATCTGCTCATCACTTGGACGCATATACATTTTTGCCATGAGCTCTTGGGCAGGCTTATCCCATAAGCCTTTTAGATAAGTACCAGCCGCTTCCGTCTTACCAGATTTCTCAGTCACTGCCGTTACGACTGCTACTGGGTTGGCAATCGTAATCGAATAGCTCGGGTATACGATATCAACGTTACCCTTTGCAAATTGTTGGGCAGTTAAATGTGCTTCGTTTTCGGTTGTGATCAGCACATCACCTAGGCCACGCTGAGTAAAGCTGGTCGTTGCAGCGCGTGCGCCATTGTCATAAGTAACCACGTTGGCCAGCAGTTTTTTGATAAAGTCATTGGTTTTTACAGGGTTTTCATTACTGCTTTCTTTGAATTGGTGTAAGCCGTAGCCATAAGCACCCAAAAAGGCATAACGCGCGGTACCACTGGTTTTAGGGTTCGGGATGACCACATCGATATCATTACGTGCCAAATCTGACCAGTCTTTGATATTTTTTGGATTGCCCGCGCGGACCAGGAGTACCATGGTGCTGGTGTACGGCACGGCATTATTTGGGAGTGCTTGCTGCCAGTCAGCAGCCACCAAACCTTTTTCAACCAACAGATTCATATCACTTTCTTGGTTAAAGGTGACTACATCCGCTTGCAAACCATTGGCAACAGAGAGTGCTTGCTTACTAGAGCCGCCATGCGACTGATTGATATTTATTTTACTGTTTGGGTGAGTCTTCTGATAGTCGGTGCTGAATAAGGTGTTGTAGTCTTTATAAAAATCGCGAGACACATCATAGGAGACATTGAGTAGATTGACATCCTGCGTCTCACCATTAGCGTTGTTTACTGCCTCGTTTTGCGTCCCTTCGGTTGGGCTACAACCTGTCATCATGATCGCTGCTGCGAGCATGCCGCTGGTGGCAAGTACACGCGCTTTTACAGGCTTATTATTAGTTGATTGAATGCTAGCAATGCTGATTTGTTGGAATTTTTTTTGCATGATGCTCTCGATAAAAGTATTAGAAGCGTTTTGTCAAAATCTTGACCATCATCACAGGGCCTACAATCTTTTGAGTTCGGTTGTCGGGATGATGCAAGCTATGCTAGCAGCATAAATAGCAAACGCTTAGTGACGAATTAGCTTATCGACTAGTGAAGTTGGCATAAGTATTACTAGCAATCGTTTTGCGGCATCAAGCATAAAAGGAGGTAAATAACTGCTGGCAGGTTTATTAGGTAGACTATGATTTGGGTAGGCTGTACCATTATTTGTACGTCATAAAGTTTGCTGTATTAATGATACTTTCATTATCCTGATGCTATGCGAACCTTACTTTTCTACTTGACCAAAGGCCCTTATATGACTCTTTTATACCGTCAATTTCATTCTATTGTAGGGCTGATAATAATGACCTCTACCCTAGCTGCTTTAACAGGCTGTAATAGTATGTCGCCCACTGTGAACAGCGATAGCCACAGCAAGGTCAAATCAGTTGCCAGTACAACATCTACTTTGCCAGCTATTCAAAATAATGATTTGGGTGACAATGTCTCAGCAGACAAATTTTCAACAGACAAGGTTTCAGCGGATTACGCTACTGCCGACTACGATAAACGAGCACAAGGCTATGATTGGGTTGGCGTGATGGTACGAGCAGATGATGATCAACAGATTGACATTAAAGTTCGCTCACGCAGCGATATCAAAAAACCTACTTGTCACTTCGATGGTAAGGCGACATTAATGGGCCAAGATACTGCTCACGGTACGATTTTTCAGGCAAAAGTAAATGACAGCACTGCTTTTTTCCAGTTTAAGGATGACAAGCTCATCATCGACAGCCCAGACAAGTATTCACTGAACTATTTTTGCTCAGGTGGTGGCTCACTTGCTGGAGAATATAAAAAGCTGGCAGTAGGTTTGGAGATTTAATAGTCATCGCTAGCATGTGTTAGGACGTGTTTTTCATTTTAAAATAATGATAAAAACAGAAAGGTGCCAGACCATAAGTCTGACACCTTTTTTACGACTGGCTTAGTACAAGTTTTTTATACTGATGATCTGCCCTTATACCGCAGATGCACCCGTTAATTTAACCTCAGCACGCTCTTCTTTTGCGATACCAGCATAGTAGTCACGCAAAATTTGTAGTACTTCTGGACGGCTAAAGTTTTCTGGTACATCTTCGTCTTCTGATAGTGCTTTACGCAGCTTAGTACCTGACACTTTAACGTGCTCAGACGCGTCATGTGGGCAAGTCTTGTCAGAAGCCATCGCATTACAAGCATTACACCAGAACGTCCAGCCAATTTTGAGCGGTTGGGTGATAAGATCATCTTTACCAACGTGTTCAAAAATAGTTTGCGCATCAAACGCACCGTAGTAATCGCCGACACCCGCATGGTCACGACCGACAATCAGATGGCTACAGCCATAGTTTTGACGGAATAGCGCATGTAATAATGCCTCACGTGGGCCAGCATAGCGCATATCCAACGGATAGCCTGCTTGGATAACGGTATCTTGTCTAAAGTAGTTGTCGATCAAGGTTTTGATGGCTTCTTGACGAACTTCTGCTGGGATGTCGCCAGGTTTCAATGCGCCTAATAATGAATGAATCAGTACACCATCACAGATTTCAATCGCAATCTTGGCCAGATACTCATGTGAGCGGTGCATTGGGTTGCGCGTCTGGAATGCCGCCACTGTTTTCCAGCCTTTAGCATCCAAAATTGCGCGTGTTTCTGCTGGCGTTTTGTAGATTTCTGGATATAGTGCTGGGAACTCACCTTCGCTTAATACTTCAACGCTACCGGCAATATTGATGGCTTCTTGGCTCAATACTTGCTGTACGCCCGGATGCTCTGAATCCGTGGTCGTGAATACTTGCTGACACTCATGTTCTTTATCGATGGTATAAGTCTCTTCTACCGTCAAGATACCCATGACTTCGCCATCTTGAGCGACCAAGGCTACTTTGTCGCCTTGACTCAAATTATCCGCAGTTTCTTTTGGCGCAGACAAAGTGATAGGAATTGGCCAAAACAAGCCAGCGTTTTCACCGCTTTGCAGACGCATGTTGTCTACCACGCCCTGCCAGTCCGCTTGATTCATAAAACCATTTAACGGAGTAAAACCACCAATACCGAACATGATTAAATCACCACGCTCACGTGAGCTTAGAGTGATGGTCGGCAATGTGCTGGCAAGCTCTAATGCTTGATCACGTGCTGCACCGTTTAATAATAGTGGCTTAAGCTCTGCACTACCATGTGGTGGAACCAGCTTTGATTTGAATTGTGATTGGGTTTGGCTTTGAGTTTGAGTTTGAGACATATAGTTATTAAAACCTCTTATAAAAAGAATGGTTGGAAGAGATGAGCAAAAATGCAAAAGCGATTAAATGTACAAAACTGAGAAGAAAGCCGTCGCTAGATAATAAGTAGCGTACTAACGATTGGGCATTAAATTTGTTACGCATAGGCTACCTAACTTTCATTATGAAAATTTATGCTGTGTTTGGATATGGATATGTCTGAAAGGAATTTATGTTTCTGGGTACAAGCTTATATGATGTATAGCTGAATTATTTACATTGCGAACGGCAATAAAACCTATTACACACGCAAATCATTTTCGTCGCTGATTTTAAGATTAAAAACAAAACTGAGATTACGTCATGTATCAATATAATTACGCTGACCAGACTTTGGTAGAGGAACGAGTTGCCCAATTTCGCGACCAAACCGAGCGGTTTTTGGCAGGTGAGCTTGCCGAGGAGCAGTACTTACCACTGCGATTGCAAAATGGCCTGTATATCCAGCGTTATGCGCCGATGTTGCGTATCGCCATTCCTTACGGTTTGCTTGCTAGCTATCAATTGCGCAAATTGGCCGAGATTACTCGCAAGTATGATAAAGGCTATGGACACTTCACGACGCGTACCAATATTCAGCTGAACTGGCCAAAGCTAGAAGATGTGCCAGATATTTTGGCTGAATTGGCCTCAGTACAGATGCATGCCATCCAAACTTCAGGTAACTGTATCCGTAATACCACCACCGATCCATATGCTGGTATTCATAAAGAAGAAATCGCTGATCCACGTCCTTATTGTGAGATTATCCGTCAGTGGTCAACCTTCCATCCTGAGTTTGCTTTTTTGCCGCGTAAATTTAAGATTGCTGTGATCGGTACTAATGAAGACCGCGCGGCAACCCAAGTACATGATGTCGGTCTACACGTAAAGACCAATGATGAAGGTGAGATTGGTTTTGAAGTATTGGTTGGTGGCGGTCTTGGACGTATCCCTGTCCTTGGTAAAGTCATCAATAAATTCTTGCCACGTCAGCATCTGCTGAGTTATTTAGACGCCATCTTGCGTGTCTATAACTTGCATGGTCGCCGTGACAAAGGCAGCAAATACAGATCACGTATCAAAATTTTGGTCGAAAGCATGGGCGGTCCAGCCTTTGCCAAATTGGTCAATGCCGAGTGGGAAGCCCACACCAAAGATGGCCCATTGACTTTGACTGATGAGAACTTTGCAACGGCAACTGGCTTCTTTAGTGAGCCTGACTATGCATCGTTTGACGCACTACAAGTACAGTCTGAGCTACAACAGCAACTAAACGCTGATAAAGATTTTGCCAATTGGTATAACCAAAATACCGTAGCGCACAAAATAGCTGGCTATCGTGCCGTAGTAATTTCGCTTAAAGCAGGCTTGGTCGATGGCAAATATGTACCATCTGGTGATGTCAGTGAATCACAAATGGACGCACTGGCTGACCTGTCTGACAAATATAGCTTTGGTGAGCTACGTGGTACTTATCAGCAGAATCTAGTATTCGCTGATGTGCAGACCAATAAGCTTTATGAATTATGGCAGCAGCTATCAGAGTTGCATTTAGCGCGCGCAAACATCAACACCCTAACAGATATGATTGTCTGCCCAGGTTGGGATTACTGTTCGCTTGCCAATGCGACCACCCACAACATCGCTGAACAAATCGAAAAACAGTTCGATGACCTAGACTATCTATATGACTTGGGTGAGATTCGCCTGAACATGTCTGGCTGTATCAATGCTTGTGCGCACCATCATACAGGCGATATTGGTATCTTGGGTGTCGATAAAAAAGGCGAACATTGGTATCAGATTAGCCTTGGTGGCAACTCTAGTGACGACGCCAAACTTGGCAAAATCTTAGGAAAATCTGTGCCTGCTCTTGAGGTTGCCAATACCATACAGCAGATTGTTGATGTCTATGTGGACTTACGTGCTAGCACTGACAACGATGTAGAGAGCTTTGGTCAATTGGTTGAGCGCGTTGGTATTGATCCATTTAAGGAGAAGGTCTATGGCTAATCACCATATTTTGGACAGTCATGGCGTCGATATTGGCAGTCAAGATACATGGCATGTACTTACTACTGATGCACTGCCAGAAAGCATTGTATCGACTAACATTACGTTGCTTGAGCTACTACAAAAACAAGAGAAGCCGGACGTCATCGTGCCACTCGTTGATCTATTAGATACGACAGGCGCACAAGCTGGTGGGCTGATCAAAGAAGTTTATGAGCTGATCGTACAGCACAGTAGCCGACTTGGATTGTGGGTTACTGCCGATACTGACGCTGATGCACTAGAAGGACTTAGTGAGTTCTTATCAACGCACGCGCTTATCGTGATTGATGTGCCTAAGTTCGCTGATGGTCGTCACTTTAGCTTTGCACGTACGCTGCGCCAAATCGGTTATACAGGCGAGATTCGAGTGGCTGGCGCGTTTGGCCGCGATCAAATTGCTTATATGCTACGTGTGGGCGTTGATAGCTTTGTATTGAGCGAGCATGACCTAGAAGCCGACTCTAAGTTTGGCATTGAGCAAGCTTTTACTGCCCTTGCTAGTAGCTATGATGGCCGAAGTGCTTCAGATTTACCGATGTTTGCACAATCGTCAGAGACTTCAGTCGCATAGTTTTAGTACTGACCACAATCTTTATAGTAATACCCAATATTTTCAATCAACACTTTTATATTAACAACAATTAAGGAACGTATTATGAGCCAACTACACCCAAACCTAGATCTTGACCAAGCTAACCAAGACCTGCAAGGTAAGTCACCTGAGCAAATCGTTGAGTGGGCACTGACTCAAGCAAAAAACCCAATCATCACGACGAACTTCCGTCCGTATGAGTCGGCTATTTTACACTTGGTTGCCAAACAGCGCCCTGATATCACGGTATTGTGGGTAGACTCAGGCTACAACACTGATGCTACTTATCAGTTTGCCAACAAGCTTATCCATGACTTGAACCTAAATGTCGTTACCTACATTCCTAAGCAAACGGCTGCACACCGTGACGCGACGATGAATGGCATTCCAGGTATCGATAACCCACAGCATGACGAGTTCACAGAGCAAGTTAAACTTGAGCCATTCCGCCGTGCATTAGATGAGCTAAAGCCAGATGTGTGGTTCAATGCTATTCGTAAAGACCAAACTGAGTTCCGCCAAGGTCTTGATGTACTTAGCTTATCAAAAGACGGCGTGCTAAAAGTAGCGCCATTGTTTGAAAAAACAGATGCTGATCTAGACGTATATCTAGAAGAGCACAACTTACCAAACGAGCATGACTACTTTGATCCAACAAAAGTAGAAGAAAGCCGTGAATGTGGCTTGCATACTCAGCTATAGTAAGGCGATGACTGTAGCGATTGTTTGTTGAACAATGGCTATATCAATAAGAAATCCCGCTTGGCTCTTGATAGAGTCATTGAGCGGGATTTTTTTGTACCCTGTTTTACTATATTGGAAACTTCCCGCTATTCCTATTATTGGCTAAAATATGAATTAATATCTCAAAAACGAATATACTAATGCCAATTCACTAGGTGAGAGTATGCCTGTGATACCTCATAATGGCGGCATTCCTGATATCTTTTCTACCTTTTATAATAAACAATTAAATATATGGTGACATTATGAACACCTTCCCGCTATTTTTTAAATTAGAAGACCGTAAAGTGCTTATCGTGGGCGGCGGCGAAGTGGCACTGCGTAAAGCGGATTTGCTCAGTCGTGCAGGCGCCTGTATCACGATACTTGCACCCGATATCAGTCACGAACTACAAGCCTTGCTCACTGACAGCAAGCATGAATTTATCTATGAGGACTATAATAAAACCCATATGTCAGGCGCACGCGTAATTATTGCCGCGACTGACGATGAAACGCTTAATCACCAGATTCATGCGGACGCGACTGAGCTAAATATTCCAGTCAATGTGGTCGATACCCCGCATTTATGTGATTTTATCTTTCCAGCGATTATCGATAGAAATCCTATTGTGATTGGTATTTCATCAAATGGTAAAGCGCCAGTATTGGCACGTCTATTACGGGCACGCCTTGAGACATTAATCCCGCAAGGCTATGGAAAATTAGCCAAGCTGGCAGGTGAATTCCGCAGTGAGGTAAAAGCCAAGATACCAACGCTGACTGGTCGTCGTCAGTTTTGGGAGCGCGCGTTTGAAGGCCAAGTCAGTCAGCTGATGTTTGCCGGTAATGAAACTAAAGCGACTGCACAACTGCAAGCTGATTTGGATAGCACTGCCGCTGCTATCAGTAAGAAAAGCGACGATACAAACTTGGTTAGAGAGTCAGATGCCATCAAGCCCGTCGCATCGAATGAGTCAGAAAAAAGCTTACCAGCCGTTGGTGAAGTCTATATCGTAGGCGCAGGCCCGGGTGATCCAGAGCTGTTGACCTTTAAAGCATTGCGTCTGATGCAACAAGCAGATGTGGTATTTTATGATGCGTTAGTCTCACCGCAGGTCTTAGACTTATGCCGCCGTGATGCTGACAAAGTGTTCGTCGGTAAAAAACGCAGCAATCATACGGTCGCACAGTTGGGTATCAATGAGCTGCTCGTCAATCATGCCAAACAAGGTCGCCGTGTCGTTCGCTTAAAAGGTGGCGATCCGTTTATCTTTGGTCGCGGAGGAGAAGAGATAGAAAGCTTACGAGCGCATGGCGTCCCGTATCAGGTAGTGCCAGGCATTACCGCTGCCAATGCCGCCGCTAGCCTGTCTCTTATACACATCTGACGCTGCCGACGATATGCAGTGTGTAGAT
>CAJXUF010000016.1 GCA_913061175.1 uncultured Psychrobacter sp. | reverse complement strand
GAGATAGGAGTCCGTCTCGTGGGCTCGGAGATGTGTATAAGAGACAGGTAATATATCATTACCGTTAAAGCGTTGTTATCCTTAAAAATGTGCTACATTAAAAACTGGAATGATAAAGATAGGAATGGTGGCAAGGATGGAGATACTTTGGATGATTGAACCTTGGCATTGGTTAGTATTAGGCTTCTTATTACTAATCGTTGAGATGTTTGTACCGACGTTTGCCAGTCTGTGGTTTGGTGCCGCTGCCATCATCGTTGCAGCGCTATCATGGCTGTTGCCTATTTCTGTTTCTGTTCAGATTATCGTCTGGTTAGTGCTCTCTGCTGTGTTTTTGCTGGCTTGGTTCAAGTTTATCAAACCGTTGTCAGTAGATCGTACCAAAGCTGGGCTAGGCGGTAGTGTCATAGTTGGTGAAGTCGGCATGATTATCGTGTCACCGCAGTTAGATAAAGCTGGCACAGTTAGGTTTAGCGTTCCTATCGTTGGTGCGGCTGAATGGATGTGCCGTACGAGAGGGGAGCAGGTGGCAATCGGCGATAGAGTGGTAGTGACGGATATCGTGGGTAACGAGCTGATTGTGAGCAGTACAAAAGCGCAGGCAGCGATGCACAAAAGTATGCAGGTATAATAATAAGGGATGAGTTATGGAAAGCTTTAGTATTGTCATGGTGGTATTAATTGCACTGGTGGTATTCACCGTGTTTAAAGGCGTACGTATTGTACCGCAAGGTTATAAATGGGTCGTACAGCGACTGGGCAAGTATAGCCAAACGCTAGAGCCTGGACTCAACCTCATCATCCCTTATGTAGATGATGTGGCTTATAAGGTAACGACCAAAGACATCGTACTTGATATTCCGTCACAAGAAGTCATTACTCGTGACAACGTCGTTATTATTGCAAACGCTGTCGCTTATATCAATATCGTGCGTCCTGATAAAGCGGTCTATGGTATTGAAGATTATGAATACGGTATCCGTAATCTAGTACAAACGTCGTTGCGCTCGATCATTGGTGAGATGGATCTTGACAGCGCGTTATCTAGTCGCGACGAGATCAAAACCAAGCTAAAACATGCAATTTCAGAAGACATCGCGGATTGGGGTATTACCCTTAAGACAGTAGAGATTCAAGATATTAACCCTTCGCAGACCATGCAAGCGTCTATGGAAGAGCAAGCAGCGGCAGAGCGTTTACGCCGTGCAACCGTGACCCGTGCTGATGGTCAAAAACAAGCTGCTATCTTAGAAGCGGATGGTCGCTTGGAAGCTTCACGCCGTGATGCTGAAGCGCAGGTAGTACTAGCCAGAGGTTCTGAAGAGTCGATTCGCTTGATTACCAGTGCGATGGGCGAGGAAGAGATGCCGATCGTATACTTGCTGGGTGAGCAATATATCAAAGCGATACGAGAGCTGGCTGAATCTGATAACTCCAAAATGGTGGTACTACCAGCAGATATCTTAAGCACTGTAAAAGGTATGGTCGGTGATAAATTAAAAGTGTAAAAATTCATAGCAATATTAAAAAAAGACCTCGTTTGAGGTCTTTTTTATGCTTAATAATTGACGAATGACTCACTAACTTAGATAACTTTCGAAAAGTGGTTTTGGTGTTTCTTTTCTAAGTATTCATCAAATACCATGGCGACGTTACGGCCAAGCAAGCGACCTCTGGGTAAGACGCGAATACCTGCTGCATCCATATCAATCAGTCTGTCGTCTTGCATAGCGCCCAACTGCTGAATCTCATTAATAAAATAGGTGATGGCATCGATACCAAATTTTTGATTCACATCTTTAAAATCGAGATAGTCATGACACAGTAGGTTCATGATGACATATTCACGCAAGCGGTCTTTGATAGAGGTTTTTATGTACTTGACCGCAGGCATGACAGTCGGATTAATTTTCGCCATATCAATCTTGGCTTGATAGTTCTGTAGATCAGTATCGTTCTGCAAAATATAGCGCGTATTGGCATTAGAAATCTGACTGATTGATGAGACACCAAAGCCTAATAAGTCACAATCACCCATGATGGTGTAACCCTGAAAGTTACGATGTAATTTACCTTCGCGCTGGGCGATAGCCAACTCGTCATCAGGTTTGGCAAAATGATCGATACCGATATATTGATAGCCAGCTTCAGTCAATGTATTGACAGTACTGCCGAGCATCGTCAGTTTGGCAGCTGGGCTGGGCAAGTCTTCATCTTTTATCTGACGTTGGGCTTTAAATCGCTCAGGCAAATGCGCATAGTTAAAGACTGACAGGCGGTCTGGTGACATCTCGATGATACGATTTACAGTTTTGTCCAACGTATCAGGCGTTTGATGCGGCAAACCATAAATCAAATCAATATTGATAGAGCGAAAACCAAGCTCACGTGCTTCTGTTAGCACGCTTTCAATAAGCTCTGCTGAATGCACACGATTAACGGCGATTTGTACCGTTTCATCCAAGTCCTGCACACCCAAGCTGATACGGTTGAAACCGAGATTACGCAGTATCTTTAGGGTGTTTTCACTCAGCTCGCGAGGGTCAATTTCGATAGAATAGTCACCTTCATCTTCTGGCAAAAACTCAAACTGAGTTTGTAAAAACTCCCACAACTGCACCATCTCTTCGTCACGCAAAAACGTTGGTGTACCACCGCCCAAATGTAGCTGTTTGACCAATGGTTTGTCGCTGCCTTCTGGCTTAGATAACAGGCGGCGCTTATGCGTAATTTCAGCGATTAAATACTGCAAGTAATCACCAGAATCACTATTTTTTTTGGTAATAATCTTATTACAAGCACAGTAGTAGCAAAGATGGCGACAGAATGGAATATGAAAATATAGCGATAAGGGAGCACGCGCTTCACGATTCTGCAGGATTTTCGTCTCAAGACCGATATTCTCGAAGCTATCTGGTATTGGCACGAACTCTAGAGCAGTCGGATAAGAGGTATAACGTGGCCCTGAGCGATTGTACTTATTGATGATTGCCTCATCAAATGCTGGTAGCTGCTTGCTAGTAATGCTGCCGCGTGTACTGGCATAAGGGTTGTCAGGTTGCATAACAGGGCGCACAGTCGTGGGCGGCTCGTCCGCACGGTTATAGGGCTGCTGAGTGTTCTGTTCTGAATAGTCTGTCATGCGATATTCCTCGTTTTTACTCTAGATACTGCTGGTTTTTATATGTTTAATGATTTCGGATGTGGTGTTTATTTTCAAATTTTATGACTGATCGATAATAAGATTTGAATACGTCATCGGCAGCAGTATGTATCGCTAAATGTATAATAGATAGTATAACAAATCCTTGTTAGCAGTGGGGTGGTCGGAGAGTATTCTTAAATATTAAAATAGAGCTATCATTTACACATAAAAAACCTCAGAACGACGCTGAGGTTTTAGTGATTCTCTCTACACCAGCAATAAAACACGATATTTGCGCGTTGATAAATAATACTTTATTATCAATGACACTCTGTATTAGGAAGATGCTGATGTCGTTTGCCCAAGTCTATACCCGTTCGGTGGTTGGTCTGCATGCTCCCAAGGTCATCATTGAGGTGCATCTATCGCAAGGACTACCTGCATTGACCATCGTTGGCCTACCTGAGGCCGCCGTGCGTGAGAGTAAAGACAGGGTACGCTCCGCCATTCTCAATTCAGGTTTCCAGTTTCCTAACCGCCGCCTCACGATCAATTTAGCCCCTGCTGATTTGCCTAAAGATGGCGCGCGTTTAGACTTACCAATTGCTATCGGCATACTGGCAGCAAGCGGACAGCTTGAGCCAGAGGTACTATCAGGATATGAGTTTATTGGCGAGTTAGCGCTCAATGGTCAATTGCGACAAGTAACTGGTAGTTTGGCAGTCGCACGAGCAATTAAAGCTGAGAAATTGGCATTAGCATTGTCGAAGTTAGTAGCAGAGAGTGACCAAGGACAAAATAATTCAGATACCCCGTTACAGAAAACTCCGCAATTGATCGTACCGATTGATAATGGTCGTGAGGCCAGCCGCGTTGATGGCGTAACGATACTAGCTGCACCAAGCCTAAAAGCAGTTTGTGACCATCTACAGTCGCTCGTTGACCCAAGTGCAAGTTATGCAAGTTTGTCAGTGGTACAGCCTAGTCCTGCACAGCAGCATGTCGGCTATCAAGTGGATTTAGCTGATGTCAAAGGACAGCACCATGCTCGGCGCGCGTTAGAAATTGCCGCCGCTGGTGGCCATTCATTGTTATTTACAGGGCCACCCGGTTCTGGCAAGACGCTCATGGCATCACGATTGCCAACAATATTGCCAGACTTAAGCGATGAGGATGCACTAGAGGTTGCCAGTACCTATTCGGTGGCAGACAGCGACTACGACTATGGGACGCGGCCATTTAGACAAGTACATCATACGATATCAGCTGTAGCATTAGTCGGTGGTGGTTCACGGCCAAAACCAGGTGAGATTACGTTAGCTAATAAAGGTGTGTTATTTCTAGATGAGTTACCAGAATTTGATCGGAGCGTGCTGGAAGTATTGCGTCAGCCGCTAGAAGCTAAGCAAATCACTATTAGTCGCGCTAATTCTCAAATGACTTTTCCGGCGAATTTTCAACTGGTCGCTGCGATGAATCCTTGCCCATGTGGCTATGATGGCGATACATCAGGACGTTGTCGCTGTCGACCTGAGCAGATAAAACGCTATCAAGACAAATTATCTGGGCCTCTCTTAGATCGTATTGATTTGCATATTACCGTGCCTGCATTACCGATTGCCGATCTACAAAATAGTCAGCTAGGCGAAACCTCCAAGCAAGTACGGGCTCGCGTGGTAGTCGCACATCAGCATCAAATGCAGCGCCAGCAAAAGGTTAATAATGAGCTTAGCCCTAGCGAAATCGATGAGTATATCCAGCTAGGCGACAATGAAAAGCAGTTATTGCAACTTGCTCAGCAGCGCTTGAATCTGTCCGCTCGTGGTTATCATCGAGTGCTAAGAGTAGCGCGTACAATCGCGGATTTGGCTAACAGTACCGATATCAACAGCGCCCACGTATCTGAGGCGCTGAGCTACCGCAGCAAAGCGTAATCTCTGTTTAAACAAGTTACATTATGATGATTTGATAGACTCTCTATAGACTAGACCTTATCTTTCATAATCCAAGCAACCAAGTCAGCAAAGTGGTCAAATGCCTCAGTCGGATTTAATTCGCGAATATCTTGCCCATAGTTGTAGCCATAAGACAGGCCGAGCGTGTCCATATTGGCGTTCTGTCCAGCCAACATATCGTTTCTAGAGTCTCCAATCATAACTGCCTGATCAACACTGACATTGAGAGTCTCACAGACATGCAGTAGGGGCGCTGGGTCTGGTTTTTTGACAGCTAAACTGTCACCGCCCATCACTTCACTAAATAAGTCTTGCCAGCCAAACGACTGCAATATCTTCGGTACAAATCGAATAGGCTTATTGGTGACTAAAGCAAGCGTATAGCCAGCTGCGTGCAACTTTTTGAGTCCGTCATCGACATCTGGATAGGCAACGGTTTTGCTACCACTGAGGTTTTTATAAGCTTCAAAAAATATTTGCTCTGCATGATCAGCTTCTTCGACCGTTAGCTCACCTTCTGCTACTTCCAATTTACCAACCAAAGCGCGCTCTACGAGCAGGCGTGAGCCATTTCCTATCCAATTGCGTATCGTCTCGATAGGGTAAGTGTCTTTGCCCAATGTGGTTAGCATGGCGTTGGTTGCGTCGGCCAAATCGGGTAGGCTATCAATAAGTGTTCCATCGAAATCAAAAATTAAAAGCTGCTTATTCATTATTCCTCACTATCGGACATCGTTATATTTATTATGTTGAGCATACCTTAGCACGGTAGCGTTTTGAGACCAGTCACTTTAGTTACCTGTTGTGCTGAATATCTTGAGCATTAGCGACTATTCGACATCTTTGTAGCGTTCACGATGCTCTTTTTTCATTCTTAAATAATCTTCGTTCTCACGGCATTCATCCCATTTAACTTTAAAGATTCGTGCGGATTCTGCCTTGACTGGATCTTCCTCTTGTCGTGGCAACTCTTCGCGGCCATGAGCGCCGCTTTGACCTTTTTTATCATCAGGTACTGCACCTTTATATTTTTTGCCACCTTTGTGATTGGCATAGCGACGAGCGCGGGTATAGCCCATTTGTATAAACTTACGCGCCATATCCGCACCGACAAAATCGTCGTCAGCCAAGTAATCTAAAAACATCTGATAGATAGCTTCACTGCTTTCGCGGGCGATATCGGGGGTCGCAAAGCGCCAATGAGGTAAAATCTCAGACTTATAAGGCTCTACCAGTAATACACCTTGCTCACCGCGACCGACACGGTACAACTCAGGCTGAGCGCGCAAATCCAAACTCTTATAATCCAAGTCGTAATCAAACTCTCTCATATCTATGACCTATTATTTTTATCTATTCGTATATGGTTATTGAGTATACTTAGCCAAGCTGTTTAGAAAAAAGCACAAAAATGTTATGCAACCGTGACAGTAGGTATTTAGCATCAAGAGCGTTAAGTAGAAATAGTTATGGTAAAGTCAGCTGTGAGACGTATGAAGGCTATGAGTGTGATAAATACAATGCTACGAGAGATGTTATGTTGAGAAATAAAATAAGTGTAAATAAGCTCAGCCGTTTGCGATTACCCAAAAATATACTGGTGGCATGGCTATTGTTAACGACAAGCGTACTAGCTAATACGACAGCCCATAGTGCTTGGTTTGAACGTTTGATTCCGCAAGGTGAAACGTATACGGTGCGCGAGATAGATCGCGATTTAGCATTTGTGATAGATGGCTTTATCTATGATGCGCGTACGTCTTGTTTTTTGACAGTAGGTGACCGAGTGATATTCTTTGAAGGGCGTCACGGTATTGATTACCGCGCAACTATATACGACTTGGATTCTCGTGAGCGCTGTAATTTACTCTTACGTGGTCGGTTGTACGAATAGTGGTCGGCTATACGAATAAAAGCAACGCATGAATAGAATAAACGCTAAAGAATACGGTAAAATTTAAACATAAAAAAAGCCCCGAACATCGCTGTTCAGGGCTTTTTAGAATTCTATTAACGAATGGTGGCTCGAGGCAGGATCGAACTGCCGACACACGGATTTTCAATCCGTTGCTCTACCTACTGAGCTATCGAGCCGTCTTCGTTGAGGCGCTATTAAACTAAATATAGGCTCAGCTGTCAAGCTGTTTTTGCATTATATCTGATAAAAGACGATAAATAATTAGATATTGGCAAAATTTACCGTTTTAGCGCTCAGTTTAGTCCTTCACACGCAATAGTTCGTACTCGCTCATGATACGGTGAATATCAGCGTCAGCAGGGACAAATTCACGTACGCCTTTTCTAACTTCGCAATCATAGACTAGTTTAATAAACTTAGCATCGATAGCACGTTTACGATTCTCTGGATGCACCGTGAGATATTGCAGGCGCTTAGCATTGGTCTGCCCATCATCAAAGCAGGCGACCGCAGCGATAGGCTTATCATTGAACATCCCAACATAAAGGTACTGTCCACGTTTAAACCCTTGCTCAACGATATTTAGTACCTCGAGACCGTCAGGCTGCGCATCATCACTATCGTACAACGCTTGCAAGCGCTCTGCTAGCTCATTGTCGCGAGCAGGTTTTTTAATCAGTGGGGCATCCAAACTATTAATGGCGATCGCTTCTAAAGGCATAGCAGTTCCTATAAATAGAGGGTTTCTATAGTATAAATTAGCAATATGAGACAGCACGATGTCATAGCGTGTAGTGCCGTAAGTAAGGGTCTTCAAAGTCAGCGCGAGTCATGATTGATAATACTGAACACACTATTTTAGCAGAATGAGGTGATTTTGTGCGTGGTTTACCGCTTGGTCGTGGCAGTAAATGTTAGGGTTTGCTATGATGAGGCTATATAATATTTAGTATGTATAAACCCTAATATGTTGATATCTTTTGTATATATCATTTTCTGCTAAGGTCTGACCCAGACACTAGTAAAATATTTTGGGCAGGTTTTTGCCTTATTTATTGACCGTTTTTCACTGATAAAAACTGATAGAGAGTAGCCATGACAGCCAATGCAACGACGACTGCTGCCACACCTGAGCAAACTGAGTCAAAAAACGTAAATCTATATGGTCGCCCTGAACGTATCGCGACTGTTGAACGTATCACTGCCGAAACGCAAATTACTTGTACCGTTAATCTGGATGGTACTGGTCAAGGCACGGTAGACACTGGTGTGCCATTTTTGGATCATATGATTGATCAAATCAAGCGTCACGGTTTGTTTGACTTAGACATCAAATGTACCGGTGATACGTTCATTGATGACCATCATAGCGTCGAAGACACTGGTATTACCCTTGGCCAAGCCTTTAACAAAGCATTGGGCGATAAAAAGGGCATTCGTCGTTATGGGCACTTTTATGCGCCGCTAGATGAGTCATTGACCCGTGCTGTCGTCGATCTGTCAGGTCGTCCTGGTTTGCATATGGACATTCCATTTACGCGTTCGCACGTCGGCCGTTTTGATGTTGATTTGTTCAGTGAGTTCTTTTACGGGTTCGTCAATCATTCATGGATGACTGTGCACTTAGATAATCTAAAAGGCAAAAACAGCCATCATCAGATCGAGTCCACCTTTAAAGCCTTTGCTCGTGCGTTACGTATGGCTTGTGAATATGATGAGCGTGCGTTGAACACCTTGCCATCGACCAAAGAGGCTTTCTAAGGCGTATTTAAGGCTCTTCTACGGTGTCAGTCAAGCTTGGCGTACTGGTTGTACAGCCTGCGCTTGACTTCCTTGTAGCAAAACCTTATCTACACCTTAGTAATAGCCAACAATAGAAATGGTCAATAATATAAATAGTACAGTAGTCAAAATATTTAAATATGAGAACCAATCGATGACTAAAGTAGCACTATTAGATTATGGTATGGGCAACCTGCATTCTGCTAGCAAGGCCCTATCGGTAGTCGGGGCAGAAGTCTCTATCACCAATGATCCAAAAGTCGTCGCGGCGGCTGATAAGATCGTTTTCCCTGGTGTGGGTGCGATGCGTGACTGTATCGCTGGTATGCACGAGGCGGGCATTGATGACGTCATACGCCATGCAGTGTTTAACAAGCCCGTTATGGCTATCTGTGTGGGCATGCAGGCGTTGTTTGAGCAGTCAGCTGAAAATGGTGGCACGGACTGTTTGGGTATCTTAAACGGCACTGTAGAAGCGTTTGACCCTACGTGGAAAGACAAACAGGGTGCGACGATAAAAGTACCGCATATGGGCTGGAATACCATTAGCGGTATGGATTTTGACCATCCGCTCTGGCACGGTATCGAAGACAATGCGCATTTTTACTTTGTGCATAGTTATTACTGTGAACCTGCCGATAGCTCACAAGTGGCGGCGATATGTGACTATGGTCAACCGTTCTGCGCCAGTGTGATCCAAGACAATCTATTTGCCACCCAGTTCCATCCAGAAAAGAGCCATACTGCTGGCTTGCAACTGCTCAAGAACTTTGTAGAGTGGAATGTGTAAGTAGTTGATAAACGTGAAGTGAATATTTAATTTAGTAGAAGGTAGATTATCAATTGTATAATCTGCCTTTTTTATGCTCAGCCATCACTTTGTAGCTACTATTCTGTAGCTATGATAGTTTAGCCATTATGGTTTAGTGATACGCTCAGTTATTTTCTACTCGCTTATACTTGGAATATCTCAGTGGATTTTACTGCCTTTAAAATGAATGTTGTGGAAACAACTGGCCTTGCCAAAGATGCATTACATATCTATGTCGGTGTCGGTGTTTATCTGCTGTGTCTGGTTGCGCTGCGTCCTATTATAAAAAGCCAAGGTATTCGGTCATTTAT
Organism: uncultured Psychrobacter sp.; assembly: GCA_913061175.1. Lineage (GTDB taxonomy): Bacteria > Pseudomonadota > Gammaproteobacteria > Pseudomonadales > Moraxellaceae > Psychrobacter. Next base: position 15,094 of record CAJXUF010000016.1, on the reverse strand, counting down.
CGCTTTGATCGTCGTGACTTGTATTGCGCTGTTGGGTGAGTATTTAGACAATCGAGATACGATTGAATCGCTTGGCTTGGCAGGCTTGAGCCGTGATCAGATACTCGCGAGTATCCGTGATTTGATTAATACGTGTATGCTGCCGTACGTACTCTTTGCGCTGAATAAGTGGACGACTATATTTCGACCAACCAATAAATCAACTTCACTAACCAAACGCCATAAAAAAACGGACTATTAATTAGCCCGTTTTTTCGTTTTGCTATTTGAATTTATAATTCTAGTAGCTCATCTTATTTTTTGGCTTCATCATACAGCTCACGTACGACTTCACCAATGGCTTTGATACCATCAGTCAGTGTCTGCTCGTCAGCCGCGATACTCATACGGATACATTCGTGCGCATGCTGATAATCGCTAACATCGACGCCAGGGAAGAAGTACTCGCTTGGTACAATAAGCGTGCCTTTTTCTTTTAGGCGCTCGTACAGATCCAGCGTGCTAATCGGCAAGTCTTTAAACCATAACCATAAGAATATCGCGCCCTCTGGCTTATGAATGACCAAAGGATAGTCGCCCAAGGCTTCTTTTAATAGCTTGACCGCGAGTGTCGCCTGCTTTTGGTAAAACGGCTTGATGTCGTTATCAGATAATTGCTTGATACGATCGTTCTCTACCAATGGCGTAGCAATCGCTGCACCAAAGCGTGTTGGTGCTAGATTGACCACCGCATTCATCGCGCTAACCGCTTCGATTACTTTGGCGTCGGCCACGATGATACCGGTACGCATACCGGGCAAACCTATTTTGGATAGGCTAAAGCACAGAATCGTATTATTATCCCAATTCAGATGCGCGTCAGAGTAGATGATATTGGGGAAGGGCATACCGTAGGCATTATCGATAATCAGCGGTATGTCATAGCGTTTGGCAATCTCGGCCAAATGCGCCATTTCTTCATCGGTCAGCACGTTGCCAGTCGGATTGGTCGGGCGTGAGCAGCAAATCGCGCCGATACGACCTTCCTTTAGCGCTGGCAAGTTCTCTAACGCGTCAAAATCGACACGATATTTAAAGAAGCCTTCCTCGCCATCATGCGTCACTTCATCGATATGTGGTAATACGGCGGTGAAATGCTGACCTTCCACATGCACATCGCTATAGCCGATATACTCAGGGGTCAATGGCAGAAGAATGGACTTGTCGACAGACTCATTCTTCTCATCTGTGAACGCACCGCCAAATAAGTTAAATAGATAGAAAAATGCATTCTGTGAGCCATTGGTCAGGGCGATATTTTTTGAAGTGAGATTCCAATCATAATGACGGTTAAAGAAACCAACCAAGGCGTCGATAAAGCCTGCATCCCCTTGCGGATTAGAGTAGTTCGCCATGCTAATAATCGCGCTACTATTGGGTACGCCAGCGTCGTTATCAACGCCCAGCGCCTTATAGGTCTCCAAAAAAAGCTCATTAACGGCATCAATTTTGGCAGGGTTACCACCGCCCAGCATGTTGACTGGCTGATCGCTTTTTAGCGCATCGCCCAGATCATCCATCAATTGTGAGATGCCAGTAGGCTGGGTAAATTTTTGACCGAACTTTGAGAATTTCATAAGGCTACCATGCTGTTTGGGAGGGTGTTATAAGTGAGTATTTAACCGATAAAGTTGGGCTAGTATAGCAAATGAGGGCTGGGTAATCCCCCCAATAAATAAGCAAACTGCATGGCTGATATTGGTTTATATGTCTGTATAAACATAAAGAAGAAGTTGTTTACCATAGGAAATAGCTACAAGCTAATTTAACATTGGTAATGCTCAAAAAAACACCTTCAGTAAATGAAGGTGTTTTTTATTTATTAAAAGATATTAAACGCTCTCTATTCTTCGTAAGTTATGTACAAAATTCTGGAATGCACATCGACAACTCGGTGAAGAGGGGATAGCAACTCTACGATTATTAGGAGCTATGAGGATATGATGTTTTTTGCCCTTGCGATAGCACCAACCTAATTTAAGTTTACCATTAACAAGCTTGTCGATTTTAGAGTTATTACTAAATTTCATAGCTATCTCCTATGCTTCAAATTCATAACATAGGCGAAAGCCAATTTTTATATACTTATACCTACCCGTACTTGCAAAAGGAGGTTTGTCTCTAAAATATTGATCACCACTGAATGATGTTAAGGAGTTTGAACGTATACAGCTAAAATCCTGTAACCATTCTGCGAAAAAGTGAGAGTCCATAAACCTTAGGTTGTTTTTAACTACGAATTCTGGACTGCTAAAATACATATTTAATGATTGAAAATCTTTTTCATCCATATATGGTGGCTTATTTGTCTTCTTGCCATCAGCATCAATAAAAATGCAACATTTTTCAGAAGAGTATACGGAACCACAATTCCCACTATCTATCGTTAAAGTAGAATATGGCGTAATTGCTCGGTATTCATCTAAACTCAACAAACGTACTTCCACGTCATTTTCAGAATTAAACCAGTCAATATACTTAAGAACATCATAGCCAGTTAGTGCAACAGGAAGCGTTTTATCTACCTCATCATTAGCTGTTTCTAGTGTATCAAGATTTTTTTTACTCAAATTTGGATTGGAACGCCTTGTAAAATATTCAGTATTCTCGCGTTTGAATTTCTCAAAATCTTCAATAGAAATTAAATCAGAAACCATTAGAGTGCTTTGGTCAGGAATCTCAACTCTTTGAAAATTTGATAGTTTCTTATTCGAGTTTAAAGACTTTAAAGTTTTTGAATAGTCAGTATGGTGGTAAGATTTTAATAGCTCTAAAATACCTGGATAGTTACCAATATTCCCTCCGCTCTCATAAAAACTATCTTCTGCTTTATGTAAATCTTCAGCTCTGAAACCCTCATATTCAAAATAATACCAGCGCTTGAAATGGTAGTCATCGACAAAACAAGGAATTTCGGAAAGTCTCAAATAAGGTTTAAATTGTGAGTCGTGTTGAAATAATTTATCGCGCTGATTACGAAAAACAAAACTATACTCTCCATTTTTGCCTTTGAGAAAAATAAGATTGTCGTTGTAAGGAATGACGTCAACCCAACCACCTTCAAGACTCTCCACTCTTTTGACAAACATATTGAATAACTCATTTTCTGCGTCGATATTTTCAGGTGAACGTTGATAAAGACACAGTTCAGGAATGTTTGTACCCTTCGGGATAGTAAGTTGATCACCAATAATATTAAAGCCAGGCTGAATGATAAATAACATCTCAGAACCTATGATGATATCAAGAAGACTGCGCATATTGCAGTACTTGTTTCCTCGAACTGATATCTCTTTGTCTGGATTATCGTTAGCCCCCTGAATTTTCTTAGAAATGTCTTGTGTAATTCCTAAATCTACATGAGCAATATAGTTACCATCATCAAAATGTCTATCATGATGAAAGTCATAACCTGTAAATATTGCCTTAGGGATAGGTTTACCGCTATAGAAAAAGCGTTCAGAAATATCTTGATAGGTTAAGCGTAAGCGAGGACTATCGTAACCTGAAAACCTAGGCGAAACTAAGTCAGTAAGGGTGGTGAGGTAATGTTCTCGCATAAAAGGTTTGAGCTTTGTCTCATACTCAGTCTTGTAGCCTGCAATACCACCTTTGATACCTAAGGCATTAGCGCATGCGTTGAGTAAAGTGTTATAACTGACCTTTTCTCTATCACGAGAAGCATTTTTTACAGACGACTTGATAGACTCTGGAGATAAGTCATTAATGGGAATAATATGGAATTTTTTTAACGGGAGGTAAGACGTAGGCTGTTTCATAAATTAATCCTATTTATTTATTACATACTCTTATGAGTATGAGTACCCCACTTGTTAGACAAGGCATACTATGGATAAATAAAAGATTAATTTTTTTGGAACAGTATATAAAGAAGTTTATACTTGATATCTTTTTGTCTAAGTACAGTATGAATACTTGGCCACAGGATTAGAAATCAACCTCAGCTTTAGCGCTTAGAAAGAATATATCTTACAGAAGTTGAAAAGTAAAGGGGCTGTTCGATAAAAAATAAAGTTTATAAAAGTGACAATCATACAACTTGAGCCAAAAATCAATAGAGACGAGGTTTAGCTTCAATAGGAAATGTCTTCTCAATGACCTAGCTACCAATGCATTCAAACTGAAAGAAAATAGCGATCAAAAAACCCCTATTAAGGGGTTTTTCTATGGAAAACTAAAATTGAATACCCCTAAATCATCGCCCTTACTCTTGCCATAATTCCGCGTCCAATCACCAGTCTCACATAAATAATAGCAATAGCAAACAGCAATACGATTAACGCCGCACCGCCAATAGCCAAGCTCGTCCACGGCACACTAAACTGTAGATTAAACCATTGGGTGATAGCCGCCCATGCGCCAACGCTGGCGATCACAACGGCAAAGGTCGCCGCACTAATACCAAGCACACCCAGCTCTAGGATATTGAGCATATATAGATCGCGCTTTTGCATACCGAGCAGTCTAAATGACGCGCTGTCCTTCATACGATCTTGCGAAGTAGACAGCAGCGAGCTGATCAGCACCATGACCCCAGTGAGTAGGGCAAGCAAGGTAAACACATAGACCAAGCGGCTCATTTGTACCACCAGCTCTTGAATTTGTTTCGCAATAGCCGTCCCATCAATCGTAGTGACAGCAGGGAACTCGCGTACCAGTTTGCCTTGTAGTTCTGGAATGTCATTCTCTGACACGTGGGCAGTGGCAAACTGAATCTGCGGGGCAGCGGACAGCACCGACGGCTCAAATAAGAAGTAAAAATACGGGCTTGGTCCACGCTCATAGCGCGTGCGAATACTGGTAATCTGCCCGATGATTTCGATACCTTGAATGTTAAAACGTACCTGATCGCCCATACCGACATTGAGCATACCTGCGGCAGTGTCCAAGATAGACAAGGGTTTGATTTGCTCATTTGTTGCATCGATAGGGGTATATAGCGCGTCGTCTGTGAGCGATTCAGTGATGTATTCGGTATCCATGACCGTATCTGCGTAGCTCAAATTAAAGACACGCGTGGGATCATCAAACCCATCAGCAGGCTCGATATCTTTTGCTGCCACATCATTAGCCGTCTCCACACGGGCACGAATGACGGGATAATAAGTGACGGGTGCCTCAATGATTGCATCAATATCGTTATGTTGATCGCTTTGCACATCGAGCAAAAACAGATTGGGCGCATCTTCAGGATAGGCGTTGATAAACTGCGCATTGATACTGTGATTGAGTGTGGTGATAAGCGTCAGCACTGCTACCGATAGCGATAAGGTGACAAAGAACAACGCTGATTGGTTGCCTTTACGTGCAAGGTTATGGATGGCGATACGCTGCATCCAACTGACCTTGGTATTGCTTGCCAACTTGTTAAGTAGCCACAACCACCCACGGGCCAATAGCCAAAATATCGCTACAAAGCAGATCAAGCCGCCCAATAGCTGTGCGCCTAAGGACAGTGAACCCACTTCATAAGCGAAGAAGGCATACAGCCCTGCTAGCACCAAGCCATACCATAGTAGCGGCACGCGTCGATACCAAGGCAAGTTTTGCGTTTGCGTACTCGCTCCTTGATTGAGTAGGGTAGCGGGTTTGGTCGTGTTAAGTGCGCTTAGACCACGCTGCGCAATCAGTATCGTCAGGGCTAAAGCAATCACAATAGTTTTGATGGCACTGATTGGATTGATGGCTAAGCCGACGTCGGCAGGCAAGATAGCAACCAGATACGGCTGACCGATTTTAAGCAAGCCCAGACTAAGGGCAACCGCTGCGACACAAGCAATGACGGTCGTGACGATAAGCAGTTGATAGTAGCTACGTTTGAGTGAGCCAAGCGGTTCGCCGAGCGCCAATCGAATGGCGTTATTGGACTGCTGCTTACTGACAAACGCACTAATGACGCCGTACATAGCGACCGCAGATAGTAGCAGCACCGCGATGACTAGCAGTTTTAAGAACATCAGCACATTATCAGAGATACGCGAGACCGAAGTATCTGCGGACTCAGCATCAGATAGCTCAATATCAGGATAATTGGTCAGGATATCTGTAAGCTGTTCACGCTGCGTGGTTATCAGCTCTGGATCGCCTGCCATCTCAATACGATAGTTTATTCGGCTACGTTGACCCAATAGATTGGTTGACGGAAGTGCATCTTGTTTCATCAACACACGCCCACCAAAACCAAAGGTGGTCAGCGGACGGTCAGGCTCTTTGGTCAGTACATCACTGATCGTGAACTGCGCATCGCCAATGGTGATACGGTCGCCGACATCGGCCTGTAGACTACTGAGAACTTCTGGTGCGACGATCACACTGTCAGATGTTAGCTGATCCCACAGCGGCTGTCCCGAGGCAAGCTCTGCTGTGCCGTATAAGGGATACGACGGAGAGACGGCTTTAACGCTGGCAAGCAAGGTTTGCTCATCATTGACCAGCATGGCGCTAAATTGATAGTCATACACTATCTGTGTATTAGGGATAGTTTCTACCTGTGACAATACTTCGCTTGGCCAGTCTTGCTTACTGTTTAGGATTAAATCCCCACCAACGAGCGCGCGCTGATTGTCATTGATGTAGCTATCGACAGACTGCTGCACCGAGTCGAGAGTCAGGTAGGTTGCAAGCGACAAGGTCAAGGTCAGTAGAAACAACACGGGGTATACCCAACGCTGCCACCAGCTACGGCTGAGTGCTTGTGAGCCTAGAGTTTGAAAACCTAGAATACGGGTAAATAGTTGACTAAGAATGCCGCTAGGATAACTGGACTCTTGATGCATACTGGTATCAGTCTTTTTTGTATCAGGCGATTTGTTGTCTGTGGGCTTACTATTCATTAAGATACAATCCAGTTATTCATGTAGGTACAATGCGGCCGTCATGCATGGTGATGACGCGATCTGCCATCTCGGCCAGCGCAGGATCGTGAGTCACGACCACCAGTGCCGAGCCAACCTGTTGACGTAGGTCTAACAATAGCTGCATGACTTGATCAGCATTTTGCTCATCTAAGTTGCCCGTTGGCTCATCCGCAAACACAATTTTTGGGTGCGATACCAGTGCTCGCGCCACTGCTGTACGCTGCTGCTCACCACCAGATAATTGATTGGGTAAGCTGTTACGTCTATGACCTAAGTCGACCGCATCTATCAGCTCGTCTACTCGTGTTGGGTTTGGACGTCTGGCAATATCAAGTGGAAAGGCGATATTTTCAGCGACGGTCAGTGTGGGCAGTAGATGAAATGACTGAAAGACAAAGCCCATATCCTGTTGACGTATCACCGCTAGAGCATCCTCAGCAAGACTGCTAAGCATTTGACCTGCCAGCGATACCGTACCGCTATCGGGATAGTCTAATGCTGCGAGTAAGCCTAACAAAGTAGATTTACCTGATCCTGATTTGCCCATGATGACCACAAACTCGCCCGCATTCACGTAGATATCTACGTCTTTAATGATGGATAGTTTTTGCTCACCGACTTGTACGGTTTTATTTAACTGTGAGGCGGTCAGTAGTGCTTGTGTCTTAGCGTCTGCTTGTGGCGTTGCTGTGGCAGTCGAAGATGATGATGTCATTACAGTATCTCGTTTAATGGTCTCGTTAAGTAGTCTCGTTTGTCGTATTGTCTTGAGTAGTCGTAGCTGTGTTATCGGTATCGGTTGTTTTTAGCTCTTCTAGTTCATTTAATTTCGGCTCTAGAATAGGCAAGATATTGTTATTAACGATAATCTCGTAGCCTTCTTTAGTCGGATGAATCGCATCTGCTTGGTTAAGCTCTCGGTCACCGCCGACACCCTCTAAGAAGAACGGAATGAGCGTTAGATTCATGTCTTTAGCAACACGTGGATAAATGTCTGAGAATGCCGCAACGTATTCACTGCCTAGATTGTCATAGATTGACATACCGCCTAAGATAACGACACTGCCATTGTCTTGCAGGTGCTTAACCGCAGTGCGAATATTGGCTTCAATGGTCGCCACATCGATACCACGTATCGCATCGTTAGCACCGATGGTTAATATAGTAATGTCAGGTTTGGTTTGCGATACCCAGTCCAATCGATTGACCAATCCCGTACTGGTTTCACCGCTTAGACCTGAGTTGATAACTTTAGCGTTAGCGTAGCCCATCTCTTGCAAACGATCTTCTAACTGAGCAGGATAGTTGTCATCTTTGTCCACTCCCAGACCTTCTGTCAGTGAGTCACCAAGCGCTAAAATAGTAAGTGATGAGGATTTGACCTGTTGATCAGTTGAGGCTGCGGTTTCAGTGGCTACTGGAGCAGTGCTGGCTTGACTGTTGGTCGCTTCAGTACTGGTACTCTGCGTGTCAGTAGCAGATGTCGTTTCAGCATTTTTTTGACAGCCACTGATAGCCATTACAGCTGCGAGCATAGCAATAGCAGGCAAGTGCTGAGCAAAACGAGAGGAAAATTTCATCATGGGTGTTATGTCCTATATGCAATCAAACCAGTGTATAGTCAAATCCTATCTAAACCAGAACCAGATACAGTATCAGTCGGATAACTCGTCAGGCTCGCTCAGTCTACTATTGGTAGTACTTTTACTCACCTTCCTTTTATCCGGATTATATTGAGTATCCAGCTTATATTAAGTACCTAAGTTATATTGAACTGACTATAGCAAAATAAGACAGCGACCTATATTGCCCTAAGGTTAATTTAAGGCCGCTTTATTGCGCGTTAGCAATCATAGCCTTGTAGACCACAAAAACTGATAGAAATGAAAGCTGATAGCAATCAAATATATTTGCCATCGACCATAACTGGGCGACTAACAAGCCAAGCAATCACTACATTGACAATCATCAGTATCAGCATAATAAAAAGCGGCATACTCCAGCTACCAGTCATTTCATGCAGCCAGCCTGTACCCAATGGTCCAAAAAACGCAATGACATAACCCACTGCTTGAGCCATACCAGACAGCTCACTTGCCTGATTGGTCGTATAGGTACGCATAGAGAACATCATCATGCTCAAGGTAAAAATTGCTGAACAGCCCATGCCCATCATGCCTGACCACAGCCATGCTAAATCAGTCGATAGATAGCTGACACCCAATATACCAACGACGTTTAGCACAGCGGCGAACACTGCCAATGCTTGAATAGGGCGGCCGCGATTGACCAACCAAGTTAAACTTAATATAGAGACTGGTGCCATAAACTGAAATACAGAACCCATTTGTCCAGCACTGACGGCAGATAGTCCCTTACTAACCCAAATCGATGGTAAAAAACTGGCAACGGTATAAAACAATAATGACTGCAAACCCATAAAAATCGCAATCTGCCACGCAAAGGTGGTTCGCCACATCGAAATGTCAGAGGTTCCCAAAGCTGTAGGGATAACCGTTTGATGGTTTGATGAGCCCAAACGCACACGCAAAAATAGCCAAATAAACAACGCAAAAACGCCTAAAATCGTCCAACCACCCAGCGCCCATTGCCAACCTACTCGCTCAGATAGTGGCAATATCACTCCTGCGACTATGCCTGCTGTCACCGTCATTGTTAAACTGAATAGACCCGTGATCAGCGGGATATGTTTGGGTGTACGTTGTTTAATCACAGGGGCTGCTAAAGTATTAGCAAAACCAATGGCGAGGGTAAGCAACAAAGTACCAATTAAAAATCCACTCCACGTCGGGATAGCAGTACGGATAACCATTCCTACCGTTAACAGCCCAATCATAGCAATCAGTGTGTTTTCTAGCCCGAATCGCTTGCCAATGGTTGGGGAAATCAGCGCACCAACGGCAAAGCTCAGCATAGGCACTGCTCCTAGCCAGCCTATCTGAAACTCAGAGATATCAAGCGCGTCTTTTACCACTGGGGCGATAGAACCTAGCGCGACGATAGGCGCACGCATATTGGTTGCTAGCAGAATCATGGCACACAGTACCAACCAAAAGGTAAAGCGTGAGGAGGGCAGGCTAGATGAAGCAGATAGATTGGACGAGGTAGACATAGCAGCACAACGATGACAGCGAAAAAGAACACGTTATTAAACAGCACCAAAAAATCGCCGCTTATAAAATAACACCAGAGAGCGTTTACCTAGACACGTATCTAGACGGTAAGCGATATCGTAAATTAGACTGAAAAGTATATGTAGCGCGTAAGACATACAATTTGCTTAACTGACTTTGCTAAATTGGCAGGCAGGTTAGTCAAGATATATGTGTGGTTACTTCGAGTTACGGCTTTAGAACAATGATAATAAGAGATGGCGGTAATGACGAATCTTAAATAAGCATTCTTATCGCACAATAAAAATAGCGCCAAGTCACTTTTGAATGACTTGACGCTATTATAAGAACATATGTCAGGTAAATGCTACCAGCGTATAGTAACCAATAGGCTATTAAACCGATTTACCCAATTGAGCAGCTCTTAATGCACTCTCTTGTTGTTCAGCGATTAGTGAATCGCACTTATTGGGATCATTGCCACAAAACGAGCAATTTTCATCACCCATCAATTTAGCAACACCGCCACAAGACCCTCTAAGCGGCTTTTTTTTGACCATATAACCGACGCCCATAAAAATAAAGAATAGGACAAATACGGTGAAAGTAATGGCAAGCATAGGAAGCAGTTGGCTAAGCATAGAGGAAACCTCATTTTAAAAAATAGGGTAGTTATTAGTAGTACTGTCTAAGTTCATGACAGCTAAGCACCGTTAATAACAACTGTATAATAGTATAGCAAATTTTAGTGCGGCTCGTTGTGCGTTAACGTATTCTCTTGTTTCACATCTATCACTTACCAGTGGCGTTGAGAGTTTGCCATCTAGAGCTTGGAGAACGTTTAGAGCTTTTTATCAGCACGTAACGCTTTCATCGCTGGTGTCTGTACCACTTGCCAATCGTCAATGTTATCGTCAGCAGCTTCGTTGGACATATCGTCAGAACCCTTTGCTTTTACATCGTCAGCTAGTACCACGAACATAGCCGCTAGATTTTGCGTTTTAGCGACGTTTAGTGCCTTGTGATAAGGCATCGCGGTAAGGGCGGTTGCCCATGCATCTGCCAACGCGACAGAGTCCGCTGCGACAGTGACTGAAGGTGCACCACCTGCAATAGGGTTGCCCGTTGTCGGGTCGATAGTATGGCTATAGCGTTTGCCATCGAATATGACAGAGTTGCGATAGTTGCCAGAGGTCGCCAGATGCATTTGGCTAGCCGTATTCTTTGGTTGGCGAATAGCAGATATGGTCTGACGTTCGCTGACCGTACTGCCTTCAATAGGGGCGTCAATCGCAATTTGCCATGGCTGCTGCTGGTTGTTCACACCCGAGGTGGCAATTTCACCGCCGATCTCAACCATATAATTACGAATTTGATAATCATCTCTCAACACATCAGCGATGACATCGACGCCATAACCTTTGGCAACAGCAGAAAAATCTAAACCAACGCCGTCTTTGGTCTTATAGATGGTATCGTCTTTTTTTATGATGCTCTCAAAATCGACCAATGCTTTGGCTTGAGCAATCTCTACTGCGGTCGGTGGACTTTGTAAACGCTCGACCGTCATGGTACTTCCAAAGCCCCAGGTGTTTACGAGTGGCATAACGGTAGGATCAAAAGCGCCACCGGATTGCTGATAGACAATTTTCGAGACATCTAGCACACGACTAAAATCAGCATCGATGGTGATAGGTTTGTCTTTGCCCAAACGATTGAACGTAGATATCGTTGAGTCGTTTTGATAAGTAGACATACTATCGTTAATTTGTTTCAGGCGCTCGTCTACCGCAGCTTGTATGGCAGCTTCGTCCGCATCATCAGGCAACTGATAGCTAATATGGTAGCTCGTTCCCATCGTCTCACCGATCAGATAGTTATAGTCTGGGGTTTGCTGGCAAGCGCTGAGACCTAAAGTACTAGCAAGGCTGACGACGCTTACTAATGTAAGGTGCAGAGGTTTTTTGGAAGATAAGCTGGATATAGTGTTTTTCATAATATTTTCGGTATGGCGTAGAAATGAGTAGGGTGTAAAACAAGCCACGCTTATTTTACACCCCTTGAACCCAAAAATACCAACGAAGGCACCATTCAGCGACAATTCGTTCGGTTGAGCGAATTATTTCACTTGTGACTCACGTATGAGCTTATAGAGTTTTGGTGGAGAGACGCGGTTGACCCGTGTGGCCAGTTTTTCTTTACGACCAGCGACGATGATATATTCTTCTCCCTTGGTGAGCGCCTTCACGACTTGTTTGGCAAACTCAGTCGCAGTTAGACCATTATTGGTCGCTTCATCCATCGTACCCTGTGCGCTACCGTCGCCAGTCAACGCATTGATAGAGATATTGGTCTGAATAAACCCGGGGAATATCGTGGCTACTTCGATACCTTGGTCATGTAGCTCAGCTCGCAAACTGTTTGCCCACATATGCAGCGCTGCCTTGGCTGCTCCATAAGCACCGCGATATTGTGTACCCAATAGGCCTGCCACACTTGAAACCATCACGATTTTGCCGCCGCCTTGTGAGACCATGTCAGGCAATGCAAGTCTAGTAAGGCGCGTCTGAGCAAAGTAATCTATTTCCATGATTTGACGTTCAACTTCTTCAGCCGTGTCCATGATGAGCGAACGCTGACTGATACCAGCATTATTGATGAGCCAGTCGATTTTCCCCGCCTGAGCTTTAGCAGTGTCATAAGCTTCTTTGGCTTGATTGGCATCACTGATATCAAAAGGAACGACGATATGCTTGTTAGCACGTTTGCAGCTGCTTTTGACCGCATCTAACTTATCACTGTCACGTCCACTTAGAATAATCCTAGCTCCGCGCTTGGCGAAGGCAACGGTTAATGCTTGTCCAATACCGCTAGAAGCACCAGTAATCCAAATGGTCAAATCTTTGTATTTCGTTTTCATAAGAGTCCTTTCTCAATGTTTAGATAGTCCATCATATAGGATAATAAAGCGACTCTACTAGCTAGATTTGTAGTCTGTAACGGCATTACTATGTGTAAAAATCGCACAAAAAAAGAGCCTCAATTGAGACTCTCTTTTGTATTCTTAAACTTACTTTGCTAGATTAATTATCTAACTTAACCACCGAAATCATCAAGCATGATGTTTTCGTCTTCCACGCCCATACTGTGTAGCATGTCGATGACGGCAGCGTTCATCATCGGTGGCCCACACATGTAATATTCACAGTCTTCTGGGTTTGGATGATCTTTCAGATAGTTTTCGAGCAATACATTATGGATAAAGCCTGTTGGACCTTCCCAGTTATCTTCTGGTAATGGGTCAGACAGTGCAACATGCCACTCAAAGTTATCGAACTCTTCTTCTAGCTGATCATAGTCTTCAACGTAGAACATCTCACGAATAGAACGAGCACCATACCAGAAGCTAATCTTACGATCAGTATTCAAACGTTTGAGCTGATCAAAGATATGCGAGCGCATTGGGGCCATACCAGCACCACCACCAACAAAGATCATTTCAGCTTCGGTCTTCTTGGCAAAGAATTCACCATAAGGACCTGAAACTGTCACTTTGTCACCAGGTACTAAGCTAAATACCCATGAAGACATTTTGCCTGGTGGAATACCGTCAGGACCACGTGGCGGTGGACTTGCGATACGGATGTTAAATTTAATGAGGCCTTTCTCTTCAGGATAGTTGGCCATTGAGTAAGCACGGATAACAGGCTCATCAACTTTTGAAACATAATTGAAGATACCGAATTTTTCCCAGTCTTCTCTATATTCTTCATCAACCACAAAGTCTTTGTAGTGCACTTCATGCGGTGGCGCTTCCAACTGTACATAACCACCAGCGCGGAAGTTTACTTCTTCGCCTTCTGGAATTTTTAGTACCAGCTCTTTAATGAAGGTAGCAACGTTATCGTTAGAGATAACTTCACATTCCCATTTCTGTACATCAAAGAACTCAGGATCGATCTCAATTTTCATGTCTTGCTTAACAGCTACCTGACAAGCTAAGCGCATGTGATTGCGGATTTCACCTTGAGTAAAATAGCCTTCTTCGGTGGGCAAAATAGAACCACCACCTTCAATAACGCGGCAACGACACTGCGCACAAGTACCACCACCACCACAAGCTGAAGATAAAAATATACCTTCGCCCGCTAGCGTTTGTAGTAGTTTGCCGCCAGCTGGTGTCACCACATCATTATCGGGATTATCATTAATATGGATAGTGACATCGCCTGAACTGACCAGTCTTGAGCGCGCCGCCAAAATAATAGCGACAAGGCCCATGATGATCAAGGTAAACATAGCAACGCCACCAATCGCCGTAGCGTAATCCATGGTAGGTATCCTTAATCTATGGGGTAGGGGTGAGGGGGCATAATCTATACTGTACCCAAACCTCTACCGAATAAATGAATTAAATAAGTCAAATAGCTAATGAAAGCTTTGAGCTTAGCGGTTTAGATGGACATACCACCGAACGACATAAAGCCGAGCGACATAAGACCAACCGTGATAAAAGTAATACCAAGACCACGCAGCGGTGCTGGAATGTCTGAGTATTTTAGCTTTTCACGGATACCCGCCAATGCTGTAATAGCAAGTGCCCAACCGAAGCCTGCACCCACACCATAGACAACAGATTCACCAAAGTTATAGTCACGCTCAACCATAAATAGTACACCACCCAAGATGGCGCAGTTTACGGTGATTAGTGGTAAGAATACCCCAAGTGCGTTATATAGACTCGGTACAAACTTGTCCAAGAACATCTCTAGGATCTGTACGGTGGCTGCAATCAAACCGATATAACTTAGCAATCCTAAGAAGCTCAAGTCGATATCAGGGAAACCTGCCCATGCCAGCGCACCATCTTTTAGGATGAACTGGAATAGTAAATTGTTTAGTGGAACGGTAATTGCCATTACGACAACGACCGCAACACCTAGACCAATCGCTGTAGAGACTTTTTTGGATACGGCCAAAAAAGTACACATGCCTAAGAAGTAGGCAAGCGCCATGTCTGTCTCTTATACACATCTCCGAGCC
>CAJXUF010000015.1 GCA_913061175.1 uncultured Psychrobacter sp. | reverse complement strand
TTGGTCGGCTATACCAATGCGGGCAAATCTACTTTGTTCAATCGTTTGGTCGATGAAAACATCTACGCTGCTGACAAACTATTTGCGACGCTAGACCCTACTCTACGTCGTTTAGACTGGCAGGGAGTTGGTCGTGTCGTCTTAGTCGATACGGTTGGTTTTGTCCGTCATCTGCCGCATGAGCTGGTTGAGTCTTTTCATGCAACTCTAGAAGAGACGCTAGAAGCAGACTTGTTATTGCACGTCATCGACTCCTCCAGCGAGGACATGCACGAGCAGATTCAGGCGGTCAAAGAAGTGTTGGCAGAAATCGATAACGACGTACCTGTGCTCAATGTGTACAATAAGATTGATTTGACTGATGAGCCTGCACATATCGGCTATGCTAGCGAAGGTCAGCCAAACCGCGTCTATGTTTCTTCTAGACAGAACCTCGGCATGGAGGAGCTGACGCTTGCCGTACAGCAATTATTGACAGGTAAACTGACGACGTTTGATTTAACCTTGCCGTATGATGCTGGACAGTTCAAAAACACTCTATATGAACTGGGTGTTATTGAAGAAGAAAGCTATGACGATACGGGTCGTGAATGTCTGACAATTCGTTTGCCAAGTGACCGTCTAAGACAGCTACTTGGTCAAGCAAACTTGAAACCTATCGATGTATTGCCGCTTGCACAAGCAACACTGCTGATGCCAGTACTTGAAGAGTTTGAGAAGGTTGATGACGTTGAAGAGCCAACCATGACAGAGGCTGAAGAAAAAGCATTTGACGAGTTTGATGCATTACACTCAGAAACAGCTGATTCAGAAAAATAATCGTTGTTTCTGTCAAATAATAACTACTGTTAAAGTAAGTCATTTGCGGCAGTAATCGAATGAACGTTTGACTTATACTGTTAGACCACAGATCCTTATATAGTAAGCTAAAATAGAATAGACGATATCCATTGATATCGTCTATTTTTTTTGGATATGACGAGTCACAGTGCATAGGCTTTATTAGTTGCCTTACTCTCTATATAATCGCCTATTATACATTCAACAAATATTGATAGATAGCGTCAATACTTTAAAAGTGAATCATTGCTACTATCATTGTTCGTAGCATTATTTTCTACGTTGCGTTCTTGGTGTGATCACATACTTTGTTTGGTACACCATCCATTTATATCTGACTTGGCCAGAATTGCTTATGAAGCCTGCTCACTCTCCCCATCTCCCACTATGGCTTGCGTTAATTCTAACGTTGACCATGGTCATCGTTGTTCGAGAAACGGCGGTTGTTCTCTGTCAAATGGCAGGCATCGAAAAAGCGGCCAATATTGTCGGTTTGGTTGCGATGTTTGTCATTTTGATGGCGTGGCGACTGCTTAAAGGGTTGCCGAGCTGGCTCACACAGGCCAGTAATACGTTACTAGTCGATAGTGGTTTTGCCTTCTTACCAGTTTCTGCTGGTGCAGGCTTGTTACTATTTGCTCTAGGAGATGAGCTATTGGGTGTGATGATAACGATGATCGTTAGTACGCTCATACCACTATGGGGACTAGCATTATTGGCCAATCGCTGGCTCAATCATGCTGCAAACACTGATAGTACGACTACCACTGAGCAAAAGGGACAGCCGTGAGCTGCGGAGAGATATTATGACTTTTGACAGTGTATTTATGGCAACCCTAGCCGCAATATTATTGACATTAGCAGCACACGTAATTGCACGTGTATTGGCACGTAAGTTGTCCTGGCTACCGATGGTCATTACCGCACTTGTCCTAGTGCTTGTTTTCCTATTTGTACTGCAGTGGGATTACAACAACTATTACAGCGCGGCAAAACCTGTATTTGATCATTTGTTAGGATATGTGACAGTACTCTTGGCTGTGCCACTGGCGGCGATGAACTTTAAAGGCTTACCAGTCAAAAAACTCACTTTAATCGTCGCTATTGCTAGCGTCGTTGGCGCATTATTGCCTATGTCACTGGCCTATTTATTTTCGCTCAGTCATGAGACCCTATTGGCTTTCGCTACCCGTTCTGTAACGACGCCGATTGGCTTGAGCGTGGCAGATTTAATCAAAGCACCATTGGCAATGGCTAACCTAATTATCATCGTCTCAGGATTGATAGGTGGTACGGTCGCGCGATTTTTGTTCCTCGGTATCAATGACGACCGTGCTAAAGGTCTAGCACTGGGGTTAGCGGCTCACGCGTTTGGTACAGTAGAGGCATGGCAAATCAGTCACACAGCCGGACGTTATGCTGCATTTGGCTTGGCAGTGAACGGGTTAGTTACCGCGGTTTGGGTGCCTATCTTTATCAGTGCTATCGGTATCTAGTCGTAACTAGAACCCTACCTAAACTATTCTTATATTTTTAAGAATTTAACCATTAATAGGCTTATCTACTGTTAATTTCAGATTGAAAATCACCTCGACTATTCAAATGTCATTATTATTTCTTAAAAAATTGAGACAATTTATTTGTCTCAATTTTTTAACTCGAAAAACCCACTAAAAATGGCTCATTAAGTGACCTAGAAAAGTTAGCATATTGATTTATCTAAGATTATTTAATAATAAAAATCTGATTTTACAACTTAGTTTGTCAATCTGATGCGCCAAAAAGTTATTATATGTTATAGTAAGCAACTATTATTTTTTGTATCTATTGCAAGTGGTTCCTTATTGAAAGTGATAATTGCTCAGCTGCTGTCCTCACAGTAGGCTAAATAATTCTGCAAAATCAGTAACCGCTTAAGCGCCTAAATCAATGCATATGTAGGCAAAACAATTTGCTGTTATTCGATAAAAAGTGATTTTACTATGATAAATACGGCTACCTTAATGACTCGCTACTTATCTCCCCTTTTACTAAGTGCCATTGCTCTTTCGACCTTTTCTGTCGCTGCCAATGCAGGCAATATGTATATCTACAAAGACAAAGGTGGACAAGTATTATTGACCAACGTCAATCCTAGTGGAAATTTTGATAAGTTTACGAAAAAAGTAAAAGTAACTTATTATAAAGACTCTAAGATGTATGACGGAAGCAGCGATAGCTATGGTAGCAGTGCCGCTAGCAACAGTGGAAGTCGCAACTCTTACGACAGCTACATTCGTGCGTCCGCTGAGCGCAACGGTGTGGACCCTGCCCTAATGAAAGCGATGATGCATACTGAATCAGCTTTTAATCCAAACGCACGCTCACCAGTGGGCGCACAAGGGCTTATGCAGTTGATGCCAGCGACTGCGCGCCGCTTCAATGTCAGCAATCCTTGGAACCCTGCAGATAACATCGAAGGATCAGCTAAGTATATCGCTTGGCTCATGCGTCGCTTCAATAATAATGTCGAACATGCTGTCGCAGGCTACAATGCCGGTGAAGGCAATGTCGATAAATACGGTGGCATTCCTCCGTTCAAAGAAACACGTAACTATGTTCAAAGAGTGATGAGCCGTTATCATAGCTTGTATAAAAACGATGCCGGACTGTTTGGTGCAAGTATCAGTGCTAACAATCAAGCCAATAGCACCAGTACAAGTAATGGCTTACAAAATGTCAGTTATGCTACTAGCAGCAATGTGAATAGTGCTAGCTATGCCAACTCAGCCTATGCTGCTTTACGCTAAGCCAGTTATCTAAAAGCCAGACACAAAAAAGCCCATTAACGAATTAATGGGCTTTTTTGTGTCTGGCTGCTTTATGTCTTGAGGCTTCATATTTTGATGCATTAAGAGTAATAAAGCCAAACTGTGAGCCACAATTAAGGACTCACAGCCTAGTCCAACACTATTTGATACTTACTTGTTAGCAGCCTGAGTTGCAGCAACTTCAGCAGCGAAGTCTTCTTGCTTCTTCTCGATGCCTTCACCAACTTCTAGACGTTTGAAGCCAAGTACTTTTACGCCTTCAGCTTTTAGGACTTCGCCAACTTTCTTGTCGTTGTCCATAACATATGGCTGACGTAGTAAAGTTACTTCGTCTAGGTACTTACGTAGGCCACCTTCGATCATTTTTTCAACGATATTGTCAGGCTTGCCAGACTCACGAGCTTTTGCTTCGATGATGTCTTTTTCGCGTGCCAATACATCAGCAGCAACATCTTCGTCATCTACAGCAACAGGGTTGAATGCAGCGATATGCATAGCAAGGTTTTTACCAGTGTCAGCGTCGCCACCTTCATAAGATACAACTACACCGATACGTAGACCATGACGGTATGCAGCAATGTTAGCACCTTCAAGTGTTTCAACACGGCGAATCTGGATGTTTTCACCGATTTTCTGTACTAGAGATACACGTGCTTCTTCAACAGTCTGACCTTCGCCATAAGACAATTCAGAGATAGCAGCAACGTCAGTTACGTTGTTTTCTAGTGCAAGGTTAGCAACTTTTTCTGCAAATGCAGTGAAGCTGTCATCTTTTGCAACGAAGTCAGTCTGGCAGTTAACTTCTAACAAGAACGCTTTGTTTTCGCCTTGAGCGATGATGATAGCGCCGTCAGCTGCGATGTTACCCGCTTTTTTAGCTGCTTTAGCTTGACCAGATTTACGTAGGTTATCAATGGCAACTTCAACATCACCGTTTGATTCTTCTAACGCTTTTTTACATTCCATCATGCCAAGACCAGTACGGTCACGCAATTCTTTTACCATTTTGGCAGATACTTTTACTTCTGTCATAAGAGTCACCTTAGTATAGTTATGTATAGGAGTGCTGTATTTCTATTCGTTATCTTGGTATTACTTAAAATCTAGCAGACAGCTCGTCTTGAACGATTACTAATATAGCCATAGATGATGTCAAACAAATAACATCTGTATAATATAGCGATATGACCAGTAGGAGCGATAATACTCGCTCAATAGTTGCTCGCTCTACGTATGGCATTATTAATAAGGCTTTATTCAATAACAAGGCATGACGAGTAAAACTACATCATGCCTATTATGAGCTTATACGCTGTTCAAAACATTATATGGATGCTGATAGATACACTATCAAGACATCCTTACAAAGTTAAACTTTTTAAGTCAGCTACTTATTCTGCTGGAGTTGCAGCAGCTTCTTCTGCAGCTGGCGCTTCTTCAGTTGCAGCAGGTGCTTGCTCAGCTTTACCACCAGCTTGAGTTTGTGCGTATTCTTTACCAGCGATGATAGCATCAGCCATAGAAGTTACATACAAAGTCACAGCACGGATAGCATCATCGTTAGCTGGGATGATGTAATCAACGTTGTCTGGGCTAGAGTTAGTATCAACGATACCGATAACTGGGATACCTAAGTTCTTGGCTTCTTTAATAGCGATAGCTTCATGATCTACGTCTACTACGAAGATAGCGTCAGGTAGGCCGCCCATGTCTTTGATACCACCTAGTGAACGCTCAAGTTTTTCCATATCGCGAGTACGCTCTAGCGCTTCACGTTTAGTTAGCTTAGCGAAAGTACCGTCTTCTGCTTGCTTTTCTAGCTCTTTTAGACGGTTGATTGACTGGCGTAGAGTTTTCCAGTTAGTCAACATACCACCTAACCAGCGATGGTCAACGTATGGCATACCAGCGCGAGCTGCTTGCTCACGTACGATACCGCTTGCAGCGCGTTTAGTACCAACAAATAATACTTTGTTTTTCTTAGCAGCTAGGCCGTTTACATAAGTCAACGCTTCGTTGAACGCTTTTACGGTGTGCTCTAAGTTGATGATATGGATTTTGTTACGTGCGCCAAAGATGTATGGACCCATTTTTGGGTTCCAAAAACGTGTTTGGTGACCAAAGTGAGCGCCTGCTTGTAGTAAGTCGCGCATTTCGATTTTGGTTGGATTCTTTGTAGCCATGAGAATATATCCTATTGGTTGGGTTATGCCTCCACATCACAAAAACAGCCTATTTAGCGACACGCATCTGCTACCGGTTAGTTTTCATTAGTAAAGCACTAACAGATCACAAATTAATCAAGTCGCCAAACACCCAGCAATTTTTTGCCATGATGTGTGTGTCATTGGTTGGTTTAAAAAAAGAAGCTATCGCTAGATTGAAGCAAATGCCCAAATCTAAACTATAAAGTGAATTATAAAAAATAGCTGCGCTGTATTTTATCACATAACGTCTTGGAATCTCCAGCAGTTTGTGTGTAGCGTATCAATAAGATAAAAACAAAATATGGCGATAATAAAACAAAAAAAAGCGACACATTTGCATCGCTTTTTTCATGATTGTCTTTTTAATCGCTATTTTTCAAGCAGGGTTACTGCCGTCACTCTTTTATAGTTATCACTCGTTTACAGAGTGATTGACTATAGCTTATGCAATGCAAATACCAATGACCGCCTTGTAACCACGCCACGTAAATGGTGTGATGTAACTTTGACGATCTTTAGGCAAATAAGACACGCTTGGCGCACTCTCTACAATGTGCGGCGGAGAGATAATAAACTCTGAACCAAATTCTGTCCGAGCGTTACCTGAGATTGTATTGGCCATTTCACCCAACAAATCTTTCATCATGGTGATTGAAGAGTCAGGCTCGCCCATCACTTTGATGACTTCTCGCAACATCACGCTTGGTGCACTGACATAGACGCAGCCCTCTAAAGGCCCTGATATCTTAATGACACCGCTATAATCAAAGCCAATCGCACTTTTGTTGTTGTTCAAGTAAGGGGTATCAATTGACACTTCCGAGCCATCGATTTGCGCAAAAAACGCATTGATCGAGCTTAGAAATACACCCAATTTTTCTACTTTAACCATAATATATTAATATCCATCTGTATTACGTGGCAGCATTAATCTTGCAAACAAACCACAATCTCGCCTACTTGAGAATGCCAAGTGATGGGGATGATAAAAGAACGCTCATCGTTCGGCAACACAATACTTTGTGGCGCACCTTTGAACACAAATGGTACAGAGATATGAAACTCTGAGCCAAACTCTTTACGTGCATTGCCTGCGATGGTATTAGCCACTTCCCCAGCCAGATCTACATAGTTCTCTTCACTTTTATCGGTTTCGCCCATGCTGTCTAATATTGAAGACAGCAATTCACGCGTCGCCGAAAAATATACCACGCCTTTTTGGCCACCAGATATACCAATCACGCCCGTATAATCGTGGACTTTTGGCTGTTTGTTTTCTAGTAAGTAAGGAGTATCGGCAATAAGCTCTTCTCCCCCAAACTGGTCAAAATAATTACTAATAATACTTAAAAAAATCTGTAGCTTTTGCTCTTTCATAATGACATCTGCTTTGGTCGATGAATGGTATTAGTCTTGCATCAGCTCATACAAAGACTCTACAAGCTCCTCTTCTGAAAAAGGCTTGCACAAAAATCCGCTAGCACCTAGCGACAGTGCTTCGATACCGGTGGCTTTGTCCGATAACGCTGATACCACTAAAATGCGTACTTCAGGATCAATCGCGATGATTTTTTCAATACATTCTAGCCCATCCATTTGTGGCATGGTTAGATCCATAGTGATCACATCAGGACGATGGACATTGAACTTTTCGATGGCTTGAACACCGCTAGTCGCTGTCGCAACCAACATGAACTTTCCTGAATCGTATGCGCGCTGAATACGGTTTCTAATAATATTTGAATCATCAACAATCATTAACTTATGCATAACTTATCTACTACCTTTAATGAAGTGCTTGTCGTCCCTGACAATATAATTACTATTTTGATTAAGCTTTAGGTAAAGTAATGACAAACCGTGTCATCTGACCCAGATCGCTATTTACGTTAAGCTTGCCATCATACTCTTTTACTTTTGCTTTAATGATATCAAGTCCAACACCGCGGCCACCATCTTCATCTGAGTGCTCTTTGGTAGAGAATCCAGAAGAGAACAGCTGTTTGAGCAAGTCACCTTTGCTAAGCTGAGTTGCCTCTTCCGTACTGAAACGACTTTCTTGAATCAGTTTATTACGGATGCTGTCGTAGTTGATACCTTGTCCGTCGTCTTGAACAACCAGCATAAAGTTTGAACCGTTGTCTTGCACTTCCAAATCAATGGTCCCAACGTCAGTTTTGCCAGTAGCATGACGCACACTTGGCGACTCGATACCATGGACTACCGCATTACGCAGCAACTGAATACTGATTTCTTTGATTGGCTTTGCCAGATTTGCCGGAATGCTGGCTTGGGTTAGCGTCGTACTTTTTAGCTGTACTTGCTTGCCCTGTCTTGCAGCAATTTCTTTTGTAAATTCATTATAAAAAGACAATAAATCGTCATCTGCTTCATTGTCTAAGTCGATATCTAGCCCACCATCGAAGTCAGCATTGCCAGCTGTATGGTCTGCTACTGGATTTTGAGTAGCGACTGGTGCTTGTACGGTTGACGACTTAGCTGCTGTCGGTGCTGAGCGGTTGATACGCTCACCCAACGTCGCAATCGTGTTCGATAAGCTGAGTAAGTCATCCAAATGTACTGCCAATGGTAAGAAGTCATTACCAGACAACTGACCTTGGTTTTGCAATGCATGCAACTTGTCTTCAGCATCAGAAGCAATCTTCGTAAAGCTGTGTAGTTTTAGTGCTGATGCTTCACCTTTTAAGCTGTGCATTTCACGATAAATAGCTTTCAATTTACCTTCAAGCTCATATTGTGAGCTACCAGGATTTTTCAAGATGTTATTCATCTTCTCGATATGCGCTTGGGTATTACCAATAAACTCATTAATAATCTTTGGATTTACATTCAAGATAGTCGTTAACATCTCAATCTGCATATCGTTTTGCGAACGCTCTTTTTCTAGGCGCTGTTCTAAGTAGACTGCATCTGATACATCATTCACGTTGACCAAGATACGGGCAATGTCTTTATTGTCATAAACACGTGAGAATTTAAAATCTAAGAAGCGGTTATCAAGATTTTTGTCTTCAGACAAATTATGCAGCATGACTTTATTTAATGGATTAAGTGAATCTACCAGCTTTTCTTTAACGCGAGGGTTATAGAGCTGCTCAATGAATTGCTGTGTGGTCTTGAGGTCTTTATCAGAAATACGACCGCGCAAGACATTGGTAAAGTTTTCCCCTGCTAAGCTATCAGAGCCGATGATATTGTTCAACGCTCGAGAATGCTGTTGACCAATATTCAAGTCCTTATCAAGTAGGAAAAGACCCGTGTTTACTGTTTCCATAATTTCTTGCGTTTCTTGGCGAGCGGCAAGTGCTTCAGCATCCGTCTCACGTAGACGACGTACAAAGAAGAATACGAAGATTAGGAAGTAGGTAAAGATAGCGGCAACACCAAGTACCTGAATAAGACGAATGGTAGTTGCTTGACGTTCTGCACTATTAAATACATCTTTTGTCAGACTATCTAAAGAATCGTTAATAAACAAACTTGATGTTTTAGCCTGCTCAACGGCCTGCGTCAATTCATCAGCAGAAGGCACCATAACGTTATCAGCATCTTTTAAGTATGCTTGAATTTTGGGCTCTAGCGCTTTCCATTGCTCATTGGCAGCGGCTATGTTGGTTTGTGCGTTGCTATCAATTTTTGGTAAATCGTAGCTATTACCGTCTTCATCTGTGATCGTGCCACCTTGCTCAATCGCTGCAATAGAGTTGGTAATCAACGTAGTGTTTTGCTCTAAACGACTTAATGCTCGTTGTATGTGTGGAGACTTAGTATCCTCACCATAACTGCTGTCCAAGTCGAAAAGATCTTTAATTACCGCCTGTGCACTGTTTGCAACTTGGTTGGTTTGGTCAATTAAAGCGGTGTTTCTTTCTAATAAGTTTGAGGTATAAAACGTGAACGCTAACAAAGCACCGATTAGAGATAAAAATAGTGCAATTGAAATAATCAGACCTTGATAGCGCTTATTGTCGACATTAGGTACGGTTGCCATCTTCAGAATTCCTTAGTTCACTTGCTTAGTATTAGTATCAGAATCACTCTTTTCAGCAGTCTCTGCTGCGCCTAACCAACGATTCTCAATCTCTTTAAACGTTCCTTTTTGTTTGAGCTTTGCAATACCTTCATCCACTTTACGAATTAAGTCATTATTGCCTTTCGCCATCAGAATAACCTGCTGGGCTGATGGGTTGTCTTCACCCTCATAAGAGACGATAGTGACGTCATACTCTGGATGGTTTTTTGCCGTAAACTGTAAAATAGGTAAGTCATGCAAAATGACATCGACCTTGTCCTGCATCAAATCTTCAAATAATAGATAAGCTGTGCTTCGAGTCGTCATTTGGCTATATTTACCCATCGCTCTGAGCTGATCATCTTGCTTTGAGCCTTCCATTGCCGCAACATGCATGCCTTGCAAATCATCTAAGCGATTTATTTTTAGGTCAGCATTTTTGTACATGACTGCAGATGGATTAAAGAAATAAGGAGTAGAAAGGCCATATTTTACAGCGCGGTCATCTTTGTAAGAGATACCTGAGATTGCTAGATCACGTCCACCAGACTCTACTGTGTCAAACATGTTCTGCCAAGTTTCCTTGTAGAACTCGACTTTGAAGCCTTGTTCTTCACCGATAGCACGGATTGAATCAATATCAATACCTTGCATATTCCCATAATCATCTTGAAACGAGAACGGTGGCATCGTACCTGTTGTGGCCACCTTTATGGTTGGCGCCGAAGCAGGCAGCTTGCTCACAAAGCTATCTGTGTTTTCTGTTACTGTTGCGCTTGCATTTTCTTGAGTAGAAGAGTTGCCACAGCCAAATAGGCCAACACTCAATAGAATTGGTAACGCTCGATATAACTGCATCATAATCTATCCTTGAAACCTAACGTTGTTTTACATCTTAGTGAATGACAATCTAGCAATGTTAAGTAATGTCTATACATATTTGCTTACAGAAAGTTACGTTAGATAATACTTGTCTAATTTTATGATTGCAATAATTATGTTTGGTCATTATCTACGATTAGTTATATATAGCAAAGTATGCATATATTTTTGAACAACATATACTCGTTTATAATCAATAAATTCCATTATATAAGGTGCCTATAAAATTTAATTTTGCTCTAAAAAAAATAAATAAAGCGTACAAAAAAGCACTCATACGCTGTGAACGTATGAGTGCCTTTTTAAAATACAGCTAGCTTAAAATAGAAATGCCTTTACTCTGCGTCGTCCAAATTGAGATTGCGATCTATCTTCCAAATGAGGAAAGAACCGAGACTCATTAATGAGAACAGGGCAATACCGACCTTGAGGACTGGGTTGACTGGAAACAGATTCAATAATAAACCGCCGAAGATACCGACTGAAAACATTAGCGAGCCTTGTAGCGCACTTGCCATACCAGCACGGCGCTTCTGAAAAGCGAGCGCAATTGCAGAAGCATTGGGCTGGGTCAGACCCAATCCTGCGATACAAAAGAAAATACAAGCCAACACCAGCGGCAACCAAGCATCTGTCCCTAAAAGCAAGCCAATCACAAATAGCACGCCCGCAGAGATAACTTGCATAATCGCTCCAAATCGCAAAATACTTAGTATTCGAAAGCGATTGGTAAGCCATTGGTTCAGCTGAGTCAAACCGACAAAACCCGCCGCATTCATTCCAAACAACCAACCAAAATGCGTCGCTGAGACGCCATAGGTATCCATAATTAGTTCAGAAGCCGAGCTGATATAGACAAACATTGCTCCCATTAACAATCCGCCACCAATTGCTGGATAGTTAAAAGTCGGGTCTTTTAATAAGTCCCAATATTGACTGAGCACTTCTCTTGCAGGGCGTACGTTACGGTTTTCTTCGGTCAAAGTTTCAAAAAAGAAAAACTTAGTAAGTAGCAAGTTTAGAGCGCCAAATGCAGCTAAGAACCAAAATATAGAATGCCAATCAAAAAACTGTAAGAATAGCGCGCCAAGCGATGGTGCCAATATAGGTGCTAAGCCCATCACTAAAATCATGATGGAAAAAGCTTTTGCCGTTTGTTTGGCAGTGAGGCGATCTCGAATTGCGGCACGAGTAACTACTGCACCGACGCACGCGCCCAATGCTTGTAGGGTCCGGCCTGCAAACAGTACGTACTCATTATCAGTGGTCGCACAAAGGATAGAAGCGATAACGTATAACGTCATACCTATATATAAGGGTTTGACGCGGCCAACACGATCACTGAAGGGTCCGTAAAATAGTTGCCCAAATACCAAACCTAAAAAGTATGCAGGGACAGAGTTGGCCATAAAAGCCGTTGAGACACCGAAATCATCGGCCATCGATGGCAGTGCTGGCAGATACATATCAATTGATAATGGCCCTACCGCAACCATCAGCCCAAGCATCATAATCCATGCAACAGGCAAATCAGCAGAG
The DNA here is from genome assembly GCA_913061175.1 of uncultured Psychrobacter sp. Classification (GTDB taxonomy): domain Bacteria; phylum Pseudomonadota; class Gammaproteobacteria; order Pseudomonadales; family Moraxellaceae; genus Psychrobacter. The sequence continues at coordinate 13,016 of CAJXUF010000015.1, read as the reverse complement.
CGCACTCGCTCAGAAACGATAGGTTTGTTTGGAAGGGAGGGTTTTGAAGCAGACATATTTAGACCGTTTTATATAGTGGCTATTATTTTTGATATTTTATTTTTCGACGTTTAATTGCTTGCACGTGTTGTTAGGTAGGCTTTCATCATTTTACTGGCTTATCCAGTAATCAAAATAGACACCTTTCACAACAATAGTGCATCTTTACCCACATCGGTGCAAGCAGACAATGCTATATCGTGCTATCTGCTTGCATTTCAATGGCTATAAGATATTGGCGAAACAACCGCTAACAATTAAAACTCGTCAAAATAATTAATCAAAATATGTCTGGTTTTCTTAGGTAGCAATTTCTTTTATCAGAATGAATCAAACGAAAATAACACTAGAAAATTTACTGATAGCAAAAATTTAGCGGAATTGGCGTTTGCCAAATAAGGTGCTGGCCTGCTTTGCTTTTCTGAGGGCAAGCTTACGATTACGACCAAGCATCATTTTAAGCTGCCATGCTTTTTCTTTATATAAAGTCTTAGCAGGCTGATCGTACATCGCATTTATCACACGTTTACTTGCTAGCACCGCATCAGGAGAGCGCTCTGCAAACTCGGCAGCAAGCTTTTGTGCTTGTTCAAGAGGCGCTTCACTACAGTGGCTAATCAAGCCTAACTCTTTGCCTTCATTAGCATCGATGATACGGGCGCTCATGGCGAGCTCTTTTAGAGTATCTTCTCGTAGGACCCCAAATGCTGACTGGGTCAGTCCCATGTCTGGCACTAACCCCCATTTAGCTTCCATAATAGATAGTTGACAGTCAGGGTGACTGACACGTACGTCACAAGCCAATGCCAACTGTAGTCCAGCGCCGATACAATACCCTTCCAATACCGCTATGACAGGTACTGGCAGATCACGCCATACCAAGCATACTCGTTGGAACGCACTTTGCCATGGTTTAATCAATTCCCAAAGTGCAAATGCTGTGTTCTTTGGATGATTTAAGTCTCCTAAATCAATACCTGCACAAAACGTCCCCTCTGCCCCATTTAGAATGACCGCGCGTATGGTTCTGTCCTTGCTAATACGACCTGCTAGGTTAATCAACTCATTGATTACTTGAAAGCTCATGGCATTTTTTTTATGTGGACGATTTAAGGTAACCGTCAGTATTTTGTCTGTAATACTAACTTGTAAGGTCTCATACTGGTAACTTGCAATCGCGTTCATAACAATCCTTATTAATGAATAAAATAAATATGGTGCTGATATTCACAATATTAGCAGGCTTGTCTTTGTTGTACCGTAGTAATAACTGACTGCCACGATACTATAGTCAGTTTCATATCCAGCAGACACAGACTGTCTAGCTGATAGCGATAAGCAAATCTAACAAGACTACCTATCGCTTTCTGACCCTGAATGATTTTGTCTGTTTTACCTTGCCCTCAACTTATATCATTTTCCACGTCATGTCATTTTCGCTCAAGCGATGATAATTAAGCTGCGGATAAGAAGATAAATCTACCTTTTGCAGGTTGTCTAGCGCCGTTAATAATGCCTCATAATATGGCTCAATCATTGTAAACTGCACAGGTGTCGTATGCTGGACATTCAGCAGACACTTATCTTCCAAATCTTGGCTAGCCTGACGCAATTGTGGTACACCCGTATATCTACTACCGCCCAATATACGATGGGCAATTTGTGCCAGCATATTGCGGTCATGCGCTTCCCATGCCTGAATGAGTGCCTGCTTTTCATCATTGATAGTATCGATCATCATGATAATAAGCTTGGCCGCCAATTCAGGTTTATTCGCTGAACGTGTGAGCGCATCTTGCCAATCTAAAATATTTGAGGTATCACTTTTGCTTATATTATTGTTACTAAGGTCATTGTTGATTTGCTCGTGTAAAGCCGAGTTAGCGTTAGCTGTCCTATCTTGAGAACTACTGTCTTGAATGCTTTTATCTTGAGAGCTGTCGATAGACTTTGTTGTTGATTGTAGTAGTGGCGACTGACCTTGTTTTTGTAGGCGTAAGCTCTCATAGCGTGGCTGAATATCACGCGCAGTATCCCGTCTATAGCCTTCACGAGGCTGGCTATCACGCAAATAATCATCACGGATTTTTTTCAGGGATAGTGGACGGGTAATTTTCGGCTCGCTACTGACAGAAGTGCTGTTACGATCTACCCCGTCTCCTCTTATTATTGGATAAGTAGCGGTTGAGTCATCTGAAGACATACCTGAACTGGCTTGAGACTCTTTATTATTTACCTTGTTAGAGAGCAAGTCGTTCGATAAATCATTATCGTTAATTGAGTAACCACGCAGTGAGTCAATAGTAGTTAGCTCAGCCTCTGATGAGTCGGTACCCTTTACGTTAGCACCTTGTACATTAGCATCTTGTAAATTATCACTCTGCAAATCAGAATGCTGTAAACCAAAGCTCTGTAAATCTGTATCGGGCAGCGCGGTCAATTGTGGTGTCGTACTCTTACGACCAAGCCATTTCTGTAGCACCTGTAATAACTGCGGTTGACTAATAGGTTTGCCGACATAGTCATTTATACCGCTGGCTATAAGTTTGTCACGTTCATCTGCCAACCCATGAGCTGTCAGAGCGATAATAGGGATACGACTATCCGCATTTTCGATATTTCGAATCTGCTTAGCCGCCTCATGTCCCGACATACGCGGCATTTGAATATCCATAAATATCAAATCAATATTGTCTTTGTCTTGCGTAGCCGCTTTGTCGTCAGCGCTTATATCCTCATGATAGTACGCGCTATTTGTTTTCTTATTTATCTCATCACGTGTTTCTGCTTTAGAAAGTTGCGTTTTATTCGATAGGCTTTGCTTATCGCTCTTGGCAGTTTTGATATTTTTGGTTTGCTGTTTACTGATAATTTCGATAGCATCAAATCCACTGCTCGCAGTAACTACCTGAATCCCTAGCTCGCTCAATAGAGCATCAAGCACTAATAAATTAGGCAAATGGTCATCAACTGCCAGCACAGTGACCCCTTTCCAGCGTGGTTCCTGAAGGCTTTGCGGCGTACTACGGCTTTGCGTATCAAGCATCGCATACAGCTGTCTTTTGTCTAATGGCTCATACAGTATGTTGGCATGATAGCGATTGAGTAGCGCTTGATCGGCCGCCACTTGATAGCCAAATACAGCAAGCTTGCCTTGATAATGCAAACGTATTTGCTTGAGGAGCGCCATCATATCGTCTTGCGTGTCATCATCAACGATGACCCAATCCCAATAGTTACCGTGCTCTTTCAACGACTCCAGTACACCCGGCAACGAGTTGGCTTGAGTCAGCTTAATCGGTAAGTACTGCAAGCTAGCCTTGAGTACTTGTATCGAAGCGGTATGATTAATCCAAACCAGTACATTAAATTCATCGGTCTCGCTTGCCAGTGGCGCTAATACTGGTAATTCAATCGTTTGACCAGTGGCTGCCTCTAGCACATCGACATGGGCCGGCATGCGAAACCAAAACGTCGCACCTTGGTTGGCAATATTTTCTTGAGCATTATCATGAAATCCAATATCACCGCCCATCAAGCGCGTCAACTGTTTGGAGATGACCAGACCCAACCCTGTACCACCATACTGACGCGTGATTGATGGATCGCCTTGACTAAAGCTTTGGAACAGCATTTTTTGATCTGCCAGAGAAATACCTTTACCGCTATCTTGTACGCTAATCATCAGATAATTATCACGGTGGTCGTCTAAACTCACACGCACCACCACATCACCACTATCCGTAAACTTAATGGCATTACCAACAATATTGGTCAATACTTGCTTAAGACGTAGGGCATCGCCGTTGATACGCATCGGCACATCATTGTAAAACAGCACTGCCATGCGTAAACCCTTCTCCGCAGAGACAGGAGATAGCATATCGACCACATCGTAAATGGTGTCATAGAGATCGAACTCATGGCGATCCAGTACTAGTTTGCCTGCCTCGATTTTAGAGAAGTCTAAGACATCATTTACCAAAGCGAGCAAATGTGCTGATGACTTACGTATGGTCTGTACATACAAGTCCTGCTCAGGATTAAGCTCACCGTGACGTGCCAGCAAGTTAATAAAGCCATCGATACTATTCAATGGTGTACGCAGTTCATGACTGATATTGGCTAAAAATGCAGACTTTGCTTGGCTGGTTGAAATTGCTGCATCACGTGCATTTCGAATAGAAATGTTTTGCATCTCCATCTCATCAAATGCCAACCGTAAATCATCCTCAGTTTGCTCGGCATGGTCTTTGAGCTCTTGAAAGCTCCTATGCAGGCGGCGTAACGTTCTGACCAGATCTTGCTGTAATAAATTTAGTTCGCCATCTGACTCTACTGGTACAGGTTGGTATAAATTATCAACATGGGTACGCTGCAACTGCAAACGCAGCTCATAAATGGGAGCAATCCAACGTTTCGAATAGATATTTAGGCTCAGTAGTAGAATCAGGATAGTAAATAAACCAGTAATCACTAACGCCATCGCAATACGGTAGCGTGCAATGTAGAGCGGCTCATTATCCATATCAACGAGCAACCACAATGTCTGCCCTTCAAACTCTCCCAATACACTGCCATACGCTGTGCCTACAGGCGTTGGTCGTTGTGACAAAAAACTGGCAGAATCACTGATCAACGGCCACTCTTCATTGAGACCATAACCGACTGTTGCCAGTATTTGATTGCCTTCATTAATAATAGCAATGCGCTGTACATGCTGCTCGGACTGCATACGTCCAAGCTTATCTTGGATACCTTCTAGCGTCGTCATCGCCGCTTGCTGGGTCCTCTCTGCACTACTCCCTACTTGCTGGCGCTCTTGTTCTAGCAGCTCAGGAATCAGTTCAGCTATGACTGGCGTATAACGAATAAGTACCGCTTCAGCCAATACTTCTTGCTCCGAGTCGCTCGCACGCATGGTTTCGTGAAATACCAAAATGCCGCCAACTGCTGCCAACACACAGATAGGCAAAAACACCAGTATGATCAGCTGACCATAAGCACTACTGGTATCGAAACGTTTTTTATATGCCATGCTAGGTCTACTCTCTACTAAGGTTCTTGCCGTGAATTTTTGTGATAATGTCAGTGTTAATGTTACTTGCAGCGCGTCATATCAGAGCATCTGGGTAAGGCGCTACTCTTAATGAAGCCACTAATTGTTAATAAAGTAACTGATTTTGACGAGGCAACTACTATACAGCTCAAGATTATCTTAACAGGATTCTATAAGTTCTGGTTAGGCATTCCATATGATGAATAACGTTATAATTAGAGTACCAACCACTCTGTATCAAAGAAAAAATAGCTTTAAGCGAACAGTTCTACTTTTGCAATCCTCAACGTAACATTGACATTGACCTGATACAGTGACTATTAATCTTTGATGCGATAAGCGCAGCTGAAAACAAAATGATATAATAAAGCCACTTTTTATTTACCACAATATATCGCTCATAGTCATAACATATGAGAGCGCACTCTAATGCCTTTCGTTTTTAGCTCGCTTATCACCGTAAACCTATAACCCAAGCGACTGTCTAAAATTATGATCAAACAATAAAAACAGCGCTTCTATCAAAAACAAGCCATTAAAAACATATTTAAAAAATAGAAAAGGATACTTTATGTCCACTACGGCCATGTCAAATGCTAACTTTATTACTCAAATCACTACCCTCGCTGATTGCGTTGGTCAAACGCCGCTGGTAAAACTTCAACGCCTGCCTGAGCAAGAGCACATTGCCAATGGTGCCACGGTGTTAGCTAAGCTTGAAGGTAATAATCCAGCGGGCTCAGTAAAAGATCGTCCTGCTTTTAATATGATCTATCAAGCAGAACAGCGCGGTGATATCAAGCCTGGTGATATGTTGATTGAAGCCACTAGTGGCAATACTGGTATTGCATTGGCCATGGTCGCCGCGATGCGTGGCTACCCGATAACATTGCTGATGCCAACCAACTCTACCCAAGAGCGTAAAGATGCCATGATTGCCTATGGCGCAACGCTGATTGAAGTAGACGAAGGTATGGAAGCTGCGCGTGATTTGGCATTACAGATGCAAGCAGATGGCAAAGGGGTTGTATTGGATCAGTTTAATAATCCTGATAATAGTCAAGCACATTACCTGACTACAGGCCCTGAGCTATGGGCACAGACAGAAGGTAAAATTACGCATTTTATTAGCTCGATGGGCACGACAGGTACAATTACTGGTGTATCACGCTACCTAAAAGAGCAAAATCCAGACGTCAAAATCATCGGCCTACAGCCTGATGAAGAAGCTTCGATTGCTGGTATTCGCCGTTGGCCAGCGGCTTATATGCCAGGTATTTTTGATGCAGATTTGATTGATGAAGTGATGGATATCGATCAGCGTATTGCCGAAGTCTATATGCGTAAATTGGCGAAGACTGAAGGTATCTTTGCTGGAGTATCTTCGGGCGCAGCTGCATGGGCAGCGACCCAAGTGGCAAAAGCAAACCCTAATGCTGTTATTGCTTTTATTGTCTGCGATCGTGGCGATCGTTATTTATCAACGGGTTTATATAACGTTGACGATAGTAATACGGATAACAGCAGCGCAGAAGTTAATTAATGCATAAGAAATGCCATTTAGTATCATTAATTTGAAAGAAGTGCAAAGCGGCCAAGTGCAGATATAAACGTAATACTTCAAGCAAGGTCAATGTTGTCATTCTTTCATAATGAATTAACTATAAGCTCATAAATAGTCAGGATTATCTATGTCACAAGCGCTACCATCCGACCCTATATTGGTTTTTGATATCGAGACTGTCGCCGATGTCGATGCAGCACGCCGTATCTATCCGAAATTGGCCGATCTTAATGATGCAGATGCCTTAAGCGCGCTGACAGCCATACGTACACAAGAGGCAGGGCATGATTTTATGCGTCTGCCACTACAGCGTATTGTCTGTATCTCAGCTCTGTATATCAAGGATGGTAAGTTATCGCTATTTTCTTTGACTGCCGATAAATTTAGTGAAAAAGAAATCCTAGCTAAATTCTTTAGAGCATTTAACGACATTGAGACATTGCCGCAACTTATTAGCTGGAATGGCTCGGGCTTTGACATACCTGTACTGATATATCGTGCCATGCAATATGATTTGTCAGCGCCCTGGCTGTTCGAAGAAGGCGAGCGTATTAAAAACATGCGCTTTGATAACTATGTTAATCGTTTTCATACACGTCATCTAGACTTGATGGATCGGTTTAGCCAGTATGGTGCTAGTCGCCGCGAAGCCATGGATATCGTCGCAAGCCTGTACGGATTACCCGGTAAAACTGACGTGGATGGCAGCATGGTTGGCGCGCTTGTTAGTAGCGGTGACTGGCAGACCCTATCTATATACTGTGAGTCTGATGTTATGAATACTTGGCTTATTTATTTACGCTGGTTACGTCTAACAGGACAATTGTCTTCACAAGATTTTGATGCTTGGCAGCAGCAGAGCTATGACTATCTGGCAAAGTATACCCAAGCTGACGGTAGTCCGCGACATCAAGAGTTTATCGCTGACTGGTCATCGGCACCCGAATTATAGAATTCGCATTATTAGTAGTTTTTTATTCCCCTCTTCTAGTTATTTATTATTAAGGCAGGTTTATGCAACCCACCGATTCAAAAACATCTACAGCATCTGATATGGCAGCGCAAAGCAGTAACGCTCAAACGAATGAAGCTCAAACAAACGACACCCAAACGATTGTCATTCCGCCTAGTAAGAAAAAATCGAAGCCATCATCAAAGACACGTCGTCGCTTAAAAGATGCAGAGCCAATTCCATTTAATATTGATGGCTTGTCACATGATGGTCGCGGTGTTGCTGTCTATGGTAATGGTTTTAATGTTGCTGAAGGCCATGCTGAAGATAAGCATGGCAAAAAGATCTTTGTTAGCTTTGCTCTACCCGGTGAAAGCGCTTTAGTAAAAATAACCAACAGCCGTGCTAGCTTCGAAGAAGGCGATGCCATTAGTATTACTGCCAACCCAAACCCTGAACGTGCTGTGCCACCCTGCCCGCATTTCGGTACTTGCGGCGGTTGTAACTTGCAGCACTGGCAGCCAGATGGTCAAATAAACTTTAAACAGTCAGTACTGGCTGAAATGCTAATGCACCAAGCCAACGCGGAGCCTGATAATTGGCTGGCCCCAGTGATCGGTGATCGTCTTGGTTATCGTACCAAAGCACGTTTAGGCGTGCGCTATGTTGTCAAAAAAGAAACCGCGCTTGTCGGCTTCCGCGAGCGTTCAAGTAACTTCTTAGCAGAGCTAAATGAGTGTCATATCTTAGATCCGCGTATTGGTTTCGAGATTGAAAACCTAAAAACGCTTATTAGCACTTTAGAGAGCCGTGACAAGATTGCTCAGCTTGAGCTTGCAATGGGTGAGCAACTACCAGAGCTACCTGATGGCAATCAGCCAGTTGCCCTTATCGTACGTAATTTAGAACCGTTGTCAGACGCTGATATAGACAAACTAAAAGTATTTTTCGCAGCGCGTAATTGGCAGCTATATTTGCAGTCGAAAGGTGTTGATAGCATCCAACGTATTGCGTTGACAGACGCTGATGATTTGAGCGAGCAATTTGGGCGTTTATATTATCAATTGCCAGAGTATGATCTGACTTTTGAATTTATCCCTACTGACTTTACTCAAGTAAATTTATCTGTGAACCGTCAGATGACCAAGCTTGCCTGTGACTTGTTGGACTTAAAAGCAGGTGAACGCGTACTAGATTTATTCAGTGGTTTGGGTAACTTTAGTTTGCCACTAGCGCGCCTCGTTGGCGAGACAGGCTCAGTAGTCGGTGTCGAAGGCAGTGAAGCCATGACTGAACGTGCTGCTGACAACGCTCGTCGCAACGGTATCAACAATACTGAATTTTATAGTCAAGATTTGACTCAAGACTGTACTGATAAGCCATGGGCCAACCAAGGTTTTGATGCACTGTTGATTGATCCACCGCGCTCTGGTGCTTGGGAGATTATGCAATATTTGCCAAAATTCAATGCTAAGCGCATTGTTTATGTCTCTTGTAATCCAGCGACCCTTGCTCGTGATACAAAAGCATTGTTAGAACAAGGCTATCGTTTGACTCATGCCGGCGTGATGGATATGTTCTGTCATACAGGTCATGTTGAATCTATCGCTCGCTTCGAGAAAATAGCGGTTTAACATTGTTAATCTTCAAAAATGATAATAGTTAGTAACAACTAATAGTTGAACCTAATTAAAGAGACAATTAAGTGTTATTACAATTATCTAAGATAACTCAAGGCTTTGATAAGTTTGTGCTAATAAATAGCCATTATTTAGCGTAATTGACCACAGCCGTACAGAGGCTCGCTTGATTTGTCACTTTAAAATGAGATAATAGTAAACAATCTTCCTATGTTTTTGATGATGTTTCCAATCGCTACATAGCAAGCATTTGCACTCATAGCTTTATATATTTTACGCGCATTTTATAGCTGCTAAAAATAACATTTTTAGCAGTTGTATTGGTTTATAGCTGACACTTTATGGATCGTTAATTCAGAGTGTGTGCATAGTAGATGAGGTTATAATCAATTCAAAATAGCTAAGAGGAGTCGGCTATGGTAAAAATTCGTGAAGGATTACCGCTGGTGGATGGACAGACCACGCAGGCCGATAGTGCAACACTTGCGGCGCAACTGGTGGCGAGCCAACGCTCTCACCAGTCAGCCAATAGCTATGCCCAAATTCCCCTCGACATCAAATACCAGTTAGCGACTCACAAGCTACATACTACTTTTGATCGCTCAGCTGCACACACTTATCATTTGCATGATCCTCACACTGAAGACGAGTATTTGGATGATACCAATGCGCTATCAAACGAAGAGCTTGAGGCGGTCGACTTAGACCAAGCCAACATCGACGTACCTACTTGGCTAGATAATGTGGCCAAGCGTATTGGACAAGAGTCAGTACCCAACCTAAGTGCAGCTTGCGAGTTTATTCGCAGTCATATGAATACCAGTGAATCTGAGCGTTCAGGCGCTTATGTGACCGGTATTGGTATGACCGATATTTTGACCTATCTTTATCAAGATGAAGACGCATTGGTCGCGGCTATGCTGTATCGCAGTGCGCGCAAATCAATCATTAGTCTCGCTGAAGTTGAAAAAAACTTTGGTCCAGATATTTTGACGCTTGTGAAAGACACCCTTGCAATGGGTAAACTGTCGGAGATTATCGAGAGCAATAAACGCTTAGAAGATCATTTCGTTAATAATCAGCGAGATCAGCTATCAAATATTTATAGTATGCTCATTTCTGTTACTAACGATGTGCGCGTGGTACTGATAAAACTGGCTGAACGTACCTTTGCCATGCGTGAATTGACGTTTTCTAATCAAGAACGTCAAACGCGTGTCGCACGTGAAGTCATGACTATCTATGCGCCATTAGCACATCGCTTAGGTATTGCACAGCTAAAATGGGAGCTCGAAGATTTAGCTTTCCGTTATCTTGCGCCTGATCGCTATAAAGAAATTGCTAAGCTACTGTCAGAAAAACGTAGCGAACGTGAGTCCTATATTCAGCGCGTACAAGACAAATTAAATGAATCATTAGCAGATGCCAGTATTGAAGGCGAAGTATCTGGGCGTGTCAAACATATCTACTCTATTTATCGAAAAATGAAGCTTAAAGGTCTATCCTTTGATCAGCTTTATGACATTCGTGCCTTGCGCGTCTTGGTCAATAGCCCTTCTGACTGTTATCACGTTTTAGGCCTAGTACATGGCTTATGGCGCTATATTCCTGAGCAGTTTGATGACTATATTACTAACCCTAAGTCCAATGGTTATCGCTCGCTACATACTGCTGTAATCGCGGAAAATAAATCACTGGAAGTCCAAATTCGTACTCATGAGATGCATTTTGAGGCCGAACTTGGCATGTGTGCGCACGTTAATTACAAAGAAGGACTAAAGAACAAAAAAGACAATTATCTGAATCAAAGAATCAGCTCATTACGCCAATTATTATCTATCAATAACGAAACTCGTAATCAACCACGCTCAGCTGTGGTAGCGGGCGAAGAGATAGACGATATCGAGTTTGATGAAGAAGAGCAACTCGTTGATTTTGATGAGCTAGAACGTATTTATATCTTTAGCCGTGATGGTGATATTACCGAACTACCAAAAGGCGCGACCGTTCTCGACTTTGCCTACTATGTACATACTCAAGTTGGCAACCGCGCACAGGCAGCCCGCGTCAATCAGCGCTATGTACCACTGACTTATCAGCTAAAAACAGGTGAGCAAGTTGAGATTATCACTAAGGCATCGCGTGAGCCCAATCGCGATTGGTTGGTAGCATCATTAGGTTATATTCATACCAATCGCGCCCGTTCAAAACTGCGCCAGTGGTTTAATAAGCAAGACCGTGATAAGAATATTGAAATAGGTCGCCAAATGCTTAGCAAAGAGCTTGAGCGCCTATCTGTTCATCCTAACAGTATTGATCTAAACGACTATATTCAGCATTTTCATGTCAATACGACCGATGACATTATCGTGGGTCTGGTGACAGGTGATATTGGCCTGAATCAGTTAACCAGTCATATCTCTCGTCAGCTGCATCTAGAGCCTGAGATTCCACCAGAGAGCTTTGTACCGCATGTAGATAACCGAGATACAGGTAAGCTCGATGCGTATAAAATCCATATCGATGGTTTGGATAATATTGAAATCAATTTGGCAGGTTGTTGTCATCCTGTGCATGGCGAACCGATTGCTGGTTACATCACTTTATCGCGTGGCGTTAGCGTGCATAATCGAGGCTGCCCAGAGTACTTACGTTTGGTCGAGCGTGACCCTGAGCGCAAGATAGAAGCCGCTTGGCAAGTGCAGACGGGGCGTTATCAGCCCGTTGATATTCATGTCGAAGCATATGACAGGCGCGGTTTGCTACGTGATTTGACGCAGATAATTGATAAAGAAAACGTCAATATTCGCCAAGTTCAAACGTTAAGTAATGACGACAATATTGCTTTTTTAAAGTTCCATATTGAAGTCTCAGGCTTAGCACATCTATCTAAGCTGCTCGCAAAATTAGAACAGCAGCATGGTATTTTGCACGCGCGCCGTGCGGTCGTATAAATAAAACCTTAAGCCAGTCGTTGTTTATTCCATAATAGAGTTGTCAAAAAATACTATGCCTGAATTACCTGAAGTAGAAACCACTAAAGCCAGTCTTGTTCCATTATTGGGGCAACAGGTAGTTGATATTAAAGTATTTCAACCAAAGCTGCGCTGGATGATGCCAGATAACTTGGACGAGCTGGTTAATTACACATTGGAGAGTGTCGAGCGCCGAGCAAAATATCTAATTCTTAATTTTCTGCCAGTAGCTGTACAGAATAACGCTGCAATGTCAGCTAGCAAAATTGAACCGCGTCAGCTTCTCATTCACTTAGGAATGTCAGGTAGCTTACAACAGCACAGCTACGGTACTGATAAGCGTAAACATGACCATCTGGTTGTTGTTTTTAATGATACTGCTAATAATAAGTCTCAGCTACATTACTATGATCCTAGACGTTTTGGTTCAGTACTATGGCATGAAGATTACGGCAATAAACTACTAGATCATCTAGGTCCTGAGCCGCTTTCAAAAGATTTTACAGCAGACTATTTGTACAATTTAATCCAGCGTAGAGATTTATCTAGCCAAGATGGCAATGGGTCATCGGCAGATAATACTAAAACGAATAAGCGACTAAAACCCATTTCCCGAGTGATTAAATCTGTCATCATGGAACAAGAAGTCGTGGTCGGTGTTGGCAATATTTATGCGACTGAAAGCCTGTATTTATCCGGCATCCATCCTGCTACGCCAGCCAGTCAAATTTCATACGATCAGATTGTCATTTTAGTGAATCATATTAAAGACTGTCTCTTATACACA
>CAJXUF010000014.1 GCA_913061175.1 uncultured Psychrobacter sp. | reverse complement strand
GTGGCTTGTTACGTTCAAACTTGGCCTTTGCCATGGGTATTTCCTCTTTTTTTGGGGTTCAAGACTTAACTCATATAAATATGATTATTAAGACGATTTTGACCACATTAAGATAATTGTTAAAAGGTTGCACATACTGATGTGCAGATATTATAAGAAAATCGCGGCCAATAACAAGTCTTTTAACAAGTTATTGGCGTATTCTTTAGTGACAATACACAGACATACTCTATATTGTCACTTTCAGTAAGTTTTATTTACTCGTCATCATCTTTAGAGTTGAACTTAGAGATGATTTCAGCAGCAACTGATTTTGGAATTTCAGCGTACTTTTGGAATTCCATTGAGTAAGTTGCACGGCCTTGTGACATAGAGCGCATTTGAGTGGCATAACCAAACATTTCCGCTAATGGTACTTCAGCACGAATCTGTTTAGTACCACCAGGTAGATCTTCCATACCCTGTACTAAACCACGACGACGGTTAAGATCGCCCATGATGTCGCCCATGTAGTCTTCAGGTGTTTCAACTTCTACTTTCATTACTGGCTCAAGTAGCGCTGGATCAGCTGCTAAGAAACCTTTTCTGAAGGCCATAGAACCAGCCATCTTAAATGATAATTCATCAGAGTCAACGTCATGATAAGAACCATCATACAAGGTCGCTTTTACGCCAACTACTGGGTAGCCTGCAAGTACGCCGTTTTTCATGCGCTCTTGGATACCTTTATCAACAGCACCGTGGAATTCTTTTGGTACAGTACCACCAACAACTTCTTCAGCGAATTCATATTCAGTGTCGCCAGCTGGATCAAGTGGCTCAAGACGTAACCATACGTGACCAAACTTACCACGACCACCTGTTTGACGTACGAATTTGCCTTCTTGTTCAACAGTGTTACGAATCGTCTCACGATAAGCAACCTGAGGTGCACCGATGTTTGCTTCAACGTTGAATTCACGCTTCATACGGTCAACAAGAATCTCTAGATGTAGCTCACCCATACCACTGATGATCGTCTGACCAGATTCTTCGTCAGTGTGTACACGGAACGATGGATCTTCTTTTGCCAAACGGCCAAGAGCGATTGACATTTTTTCTTGGTCAGCTTTGGTCTTTGGCTCAACAGCTAGAGAGATAACTGGATCTGGGAATTCCATACGCTCAAGAGTGATCACGTTGTCTTCATCACATAGCGTATCACCAGTAGTCACATCTTTCATGCCGACTAGAGCTGCGATATCACCAGTACGAATCTCTGCAAGCTCTTCTTGAGAGTTTGCCATCATCTGTACGATACGGCCAACACGCTCGCGCTTCATCTTAACTGGGTTGTAAACACTGCTACCTTGCTTCATTACACCAGAATAAACACGTACGAAGGTTAAGTTACCAACGAATTTGTCATTCATGATTTTGAACGCTAGTGCTGAGAAAGGTGCTTCATCTGATGCTTCACGGCTGCCTTCGCTTTCGTCTTTGTCATCAAGAATACCTTTAATAGCAGGCACGTCGATTGGTGCAGGTAGATACTGAATAACAGCATCTAGCATCTTCTGTACACCTTTGTTCTTAAAGGCAGTACCACAAAGAAGCGGGATGATTTCGTTATCAATAGTTAACTGACGAATAGCACCGTGAATTTGTTCTACAGTCAACTCACCGTTTTCTAGGTATTCGTTCATCAACTCTTCGTTTGCTTCAGCAGCGCTTTCTACAAGGTGCTCGCGGTATTCTGCTGCTTTTTCTTGTAGTTCAGTTGGGATTTCGCGCTCATCATACTGCATACCTTGAGACGCTTCGTCCCAATAGATAGCTTTCATGGTCACTAGATCAACAACGCCTTCGAAGTCATCTTCTTTACCGATTGGGATAACCAATGGTACAGGGTTGCCGCCTAAGCGAGTTTTGATCTGTTCGATAACACGATAGAAATCAGCACCAACACGATCCATTTTGTTTACAAATGCAAGACGTGGTACTTTATATTTGTTCGCCTGACGCCATACGGTCTCAGACTGTGGCTGAACGCCGCCTACTGCACAGTAAACCATGCAAGCGCCATCAAGTACACGCATAGAACGTTCAACTTCGATCGTGAAGTCAACGTGACCTGGGGTATCGATGATGTTGATACGGTGTTCGTCAAACTGTTTAGCCATACCTGACCAAAAACAAGTTGTTGCCGCTGAGGTAATAGTAATACCACGCTCTTGTTCTTGCTCCATCCAGTCCATAGTGGCTGCGCCATCATGTACTTCGCCAATTTTGTGGCTAACACCGGTATAGAATAAAACACGCTCTGTAGTGGTTGTCTTACCAGCATCGATGTGCGCTGAGATACCAATATTGCGATAGCGTTTTAGGGGAGTTTTACGAGCCATAGTGTTTTCCTAGGAAAAGTCGTGTATATAATAATGTATTGTGTCTCTACCTCATACTCTATGACAAAGCGTTCAGCTTCGTAATATTACTTACTGATTATTGAGCCTAATACGGACAAAAAAAGAGCAAATACTAAGAATAGTGCGGCATCAAATTTGGGATGCTCTCCAGCAAAAACTGTATTTGTTAAGAGAGACATCTGGATAGATGTCCGCCACCTCAGTCATCAATAAATAACATTTATATATGACCAAATGATGATGGCGGCAATCAATAGAATAAACAACAATGTAAGATTAAATGGCATGAGCCTCTAATCTCAAGCTACTATTAAAAAGTAGCTTAGAAACGGTAATGAGAAAATGCTTTGTTAGCATCTGCCATGCGGTGAACTTCGTCACGCTTTTTCATAGCAGCGCCTTTGCCATCAGCAGCATCATTCAATTCGCCAGCTAAACGCAAAGCCATTGATTTTTCAGAACGCTTAGCAGCAGCTTCAGCTAACCAACGCATAGCCAAGGCAGTACGACGGGAGGGGCGTACTTCCATTGGTACTTGATAGGTTGCACCGCCAACGCGGCGAGCTTTTACTTCTACCATTGGGCGTACATTTTCTAGCACTTCTTCGAAGAAAGATACTGGATCTTCAACTTTACGCTTCTCACTTACTGTCTCAAGTGCACCGTAAACGATACGCTCAGCAGTAGATTTTTTACCATCACTCATTACATGGTTGATGAATTTTGCAACAGTTTGGCTACCAAACTTAGGATCCGGTAGGATCTCACGGGCAGCAACGACGCGACGTCTTGGCATAATAAATTTCCTTATCTTCAGGAGTGTCTAACATTCACAACATCGACTACTTATCATTAGGATATAGCAGTGAGTTATCAGTTAGCCTTACTGCATGGTGGTATGTTTTAAGAGTAAGTCCCAGATATATATTTATATAAAAGCGATATTACTACTGACACCAAACCCATGCACAGTTATTGGGTAGTGCAAAAAGCTTATCTAACAACGTTTAGTTATTAAACTTTAGGCTTCTTAGCACCGTACTTAGAGCGACCTTGCTTACGGTCTTTAACGCCTGCGCAATCTAATGCACCGCGAACAGTGTGATAACGTACACCTGGTAGATCTTTTACACGACCACCACGGATTAGAACAACACTGTGCTCTTGTAGGTTATGACCTTCGCCGCCGATGTAGCTTGATACTTCATAGCCTGAAGTCAAACGTACACGACATACTTTACGCATGGCAGAGTTAGGTTTTTTTGGCGTGGTAGTATATACACGAGTACATACACCGCGACGCTGTGGGCACGCTTCCAACGCAGGAACTTTTGACTTTTCCTTGATGGTTTTGCGACCTTTACGAATCAATTGGTTAGTTGTTGCCATAAGGCATCCTTCTCCCGTTTGGTATAAAACAAAAAAATGGGCCAATGCACCATCTATCTGACAATAATTGCAGATTTCGGGGCACCCATTTTTAGGACAGTGTATTATAAAGAGTTGTTGCTGCTATTTCAACCACTTATGAATGGTTTCGCTTTACAACATTTGATAGATATGCATTCAGCCTCTCATTGTATCACTTTATAGATTTTTCGCCGAAAAATAGCGTAAGAAATCAAGTAAACAAAGTGAGCTCAAGCATCATTAAGAAAAGATGTCTAACATTGAAATGGTACTTGATAGTAACTAAGTGGTGGTATTTATCCTAATTTTCAAGTCGTATTACTCAATCAAACTAAGATAAATACCATCGTGCTTATAAATATCTAACCTAACTAGCAAATAATATGTTTATTACTTGGCTTTTTTATCAGACGTTTGCTTGTCTGCATCTTTTTTACTGCTAGTTTCTTCTTTACTAGTTTCTTCATCAGTAACTTTTTCTGAATCACTGCTTTTTTCTTTGCGCTCTGTGTCTTTTTTTGCCTCATCAGTATCAGCCTTTTCTACTTTAGCCTCATTGCTGCTGTCATCAGTAATAGCACGATTGGCCAATTTTGCTTCTGGTGCAAAGGTTGCCTGAGCAACGCCAATAACTTCGTCAATCAACTGGCTGTTATAGTGCATGCCGATCGCTACTGCGGTGACAGGAATAAATCGACGAACCCATGATAAGTTGATCTGATCTAAATCAACACCTACTTGACTGGCGACTTTGTCTATTTGCTCAGCATAGAAATTCACATTTTTATTTTTTAGACCGAGATTTTTAAGTTCACTATGTAATCCGTTGCTCTGAGCATTATCAAGCAAACCTTTACCAATACCTAAACCAGCTAGTAGCGCTTGTTTTTCTTGCATTTTGCTCAGATCAGCGTTTGATAGTAGTTCGTACGCCATCTTGACGCCTTGCTTACCTGTCAGCGGCTTATTATATACAGCAGCAATCTGATAAACCGTACGTAATGAAACCAGTAATAGCCATAATGTATCAGCGAGCAGACCTGGTAGACCTGCCAAGCCGGTCAAACCACCCATCATTGCAAGCGCGCGGTTTTGGTTAGCAATATCAGTAGCTAGCGCATAACGCTCTTCGTCATCTAAAGTAGCAATATTGGCAAAGCGATGTTCGTTAGGTAAGTCTAGTTGACTCCAGTTGGCAGCGAGGTTAGCAACTTGGGCAAATGCGCCGTCAACTGTCGACTGGAAAAAACTATTCGGCACGACTTTCTTGGCGTATTTACCATAAGTAGCAAAGCGTGGTCCTAATAGTTGCTGCGTAGCCTTTAGTGTTTGCTCACGAAACAAATCTTGTTGGTAGTCTTCATCGCCTAGGTCTACGGCTTTGTATTGACGCGGCTTGCCTGTTTTAGCGTTTACGCTGTCAATCATCGCCCCTACGCGCTCTAGATTGTTTCGAGTAAAAGAGCCAATAGTATTGATGCTTTTAGAAAGAGTACTACGCTTTGCCATCGTGATGTCCTTAATATGATGAGTTGGTTTTTTAATATAATTGTATTTTAATATGATAGTTAATTATTAATAATAATGAATCTATTATTTTAGCCAGTTATCGTAACTGGTGTCAGTGCGAACAATGTTATTAGAATCACAAATTTTGTATCTAAAGTATAATTCCGTCCATAGCCAGTAGCTAGGCTTACGTCTCATCTCTTTACTCAAAACTCAGTCATAAGTGTTATTTTGTCGTTATTTTACACTTGTCCAAAGATTTTCAGTGCTTGATACGTTATCATGTGCCATAACTGAGAGCATAATTGTACACTGAATTTATATTGCCTCTGATAGACCGTTAACAGAATTTCGTTACCTAAATTCATGCTATCGTTATCTACATAGACTATTTTTTCATTATAATGCTCGAATTAACTCATAGTTAAACATCATATATAGATTTACCACGATTATTGCAACCAACTGCTAGCAAGTCGTTACTTATAAGGAATAGCATATGCGCCGCGTCGTTATTACTGGAGCAGGGATTGTCTCTTGTATTGGACATGATTTAGATACTGTCACCACTGCCCTCAAAGAAGGTCAGTCTGGCATCACATTTAACGATTCTTATGCTGAGCACGAGTTTAAATCACACGTGAGCGGTAGCATCAATCAATCAGAACTTGATACCAGTGGTATCGACCGTAAGCTGAAAAGGTTCTTTAGTGACGCCAGTCTCTATGCTTACGTCAGTGCGCTAAATGCGATTGAGCACTCAGGACTATCGCTTGATACTATCAATAACAATCCACGAGTGGGTGTAGTGGCAAGCTCGGGCGGTGCATCAACAGAAAATATCGTCAATGCTATCGATGCTATGCGCGAAAAAGGTCTACGCGGTGTCGGCGCAATGGCAGTACCAAAGACAATGGGCAGCTCGGTATCAGCCGCTTTAGCAACCGGTCTAAAAATCCAAGGCGTCTCCTACTCGCTCGCCTCTGCTTGCGCGACTTCAACGCACTGTATCGGTCATGCTGCTGAGCTTATCCAATTGGGTAAAGCCGATGTGATATTGGCTGGTGGTAGTGAAGCTGAACACTGGACACAGTCTTGTATGTTTGATGCCATGGGTGCAGTCAGTACTCAGTATAATGACACACCAAAACTTGCTTCAAGAGCCTATGACAAAGACCGTGACGGTTTTGTGATTGCTGCTGGTGGTGCGATGGTGGTTGTAGAGAGTCTGGAGCATGCTCAAGCACGCGGTGCCAATATTTTGGCTGAAATCGTTGGCTATGGTGCTAGCTCTGATGGTGCAGAAATGGTTGCGCCAAGTGGTGAAGGTGCTGTTCGCTGTATGCAACAAGCCTTGGCCGAAGCGGGTCTAGAAAGTGTCGATTACATCAATAGTCATGGTACTAGTACACCGCTAGGCGATATTACTGAGCTTAAAGCGATTGCTAAAGTATTTGATAATGACGTCAGTAAGGTACCTGCTATCAGCTCAACCAAATCAATGACAGGTCATAGCTTGGGTGCTGTTGGTGCACAAGAGCTAATTTATTGTCTGCTAATGCTACAGGACGGCTTTATCGCTCCGAGTATCAATGTTGACAACCTAGATCCTGCTGCTGAAGGTTTCGATATCGTCACTGAAATGCGTGAAGCAAATCTTGAAACCTTGATGAGTAATAGCTTTGGCTTTGGTGGTACTAACGCTACGCTGATTATCAAAAAGTTTGACGCTTAACCCATGCTTGTATCAAATCACAATACAACTGAGCAGACAGATTCTGCGCCATCGCCAGCTAGCAAACCTAGCTGGCGTTTTGGTGATTTGTCTGCTGCAGAACTGATGCCGCAGTTACAGCGTCACTTGCTCGCTCAAGATATTAAAGCAAACTGGCAACTTGTTTGGCTTAATAACGATGGTCGACCAGTAATCGGCTTACTCCCAAAAGTCAGCTGGTCTGTATATCCCAATGATGAGCAAACATCTAGTGACTTACCCAATATTTATAAGGTGATTAAAAGTTGCCGTGGCAATGGCGTGCGTCGCGATACTGAAGTAAATAGCGATAACAATAGTTATGCTAGCACGACAGCTTATATGAGCTATCTAGAATGGCAAGAGGAACTAATCGCTTATAGCAATACTCAAAAAGCCAATCACGACACGTCATATATCAATAGCGAAGAAAGCTCGAAACCCAGTTATCATCATGGGCTTATCGGTTTTATTGGTTATGATATTGCAGCTCTCGAACTAAGTCCTGCCGATAGAATTGAATTAGCGATGCAGCCGTCTGCTTCGTTGGGACATTATGATATTTATCTAACACCTACGGCACATGCTGATATAGGTTGGGCGTTAAAAACTCATCTAACTAACGATGATGCTTCTGAGAATACCGATCATGAGACAAACGATATTCTTATAAATACTCTTACCTCTTACCTAGATGAACTGGATCAAAAACTGTCTGATAAACATCTCAATCAACCACAGTTTAAAGATGTATCAAGTATCACTTCCCTAGTTTTAAGTCCGCGATGGAGCAAGCTTGATTATCAACAAGCATTTAATCGCACACAAGACTATCTACAGCAAGGCGACTGCTATCAGATAAACCTGACACAGAAATGGTCTGGCAGTTTAGCGTGTAAAAATAACGATGTTCAATCAGCCTTTTCGCTTATTGACTATTTGCCTGCGCTATATCGCAATACAAAAGCGCCTTTTGCAGGATATGTGAGCGTTAAGGGCAATGATGGTGATTACCTAAATAGAAGCAATAGCTTTAACGCAGACGGCAATCATTTTGAGCTATTAAGCTGCTCACCTGAGTTATTTTTTACATTCACTAGAGAAATCGACACTGGCAAACACTCTATTCGCACCAAGCCTATCAAGGGAACCATGCCACGAGGTGTTACTAACGAGCAAGATGATCTGTATAAACAGCAACTGGTCAATAGCGAAAAAGACCGTGCCGAAAATGTCATGATTGTAGATTTACTGCGTAATGATTTGGGCAAATACGCCAAAATTGGCAGTGTGAAAGTACCGCAATTATTTGCAATTGAGAGCTTTAGTAACGTGCATCATATGGTCAGTACTATTACCGCTGAGCTAAAAACTGATACTCATCCGTTGGCTGTATTGTTTGGTAGTCTGCCTGCTGGCTCTATCACTGGCACACCAAAAAAACGCGCTGTCGAAATCATCGCTGAGTTGGAGTCTACGCCGCGCGGTGCGTACTGTGGTACTATGGGTTATATGAACTTTGATGGTAGTGGTCAATGGAATGTGCTCATTCGCACTTTGCAAGCCAACGCTTTGTCGAATGATGACTGTAATAAAGAAAGACACGTTAACCTGTGGGCAGGTGGCGGTATTACGGTCGCGTCCGATTGTGATGCTGAATACCAAGAATGCTTAGATAAAGTAGGTAATTTATTATCAGTACTTGCTCAAAAAACCTAAGATAGCGAACTCAAATATTATTGCTAATTTAAAATTTAAAAAGCCTGCCAACGTTACGTTAGCAGGCTGTATTTTTAAGACTTATCGATAGAGCTTTACGTGATGAGTAAAGGGACTAACCTATTCACATTCTACATTAAGCTATCAATATAAATTTATTCAGCAACAACGCTAGCATCGACTTGCAAGGCTTTTAGCGCATCAATCAAACGGTTATTCTGCTCTGCTGTACCGATAGTAATACGCAAGTACTCTGCAATACGCGGCTTATCAAAATGGCGAACGATAATGCCCTGCTCGCGTAATGCACTCGCGACAGCACTTGCATCGCCATCTTTTGGACGAGCGAATACGAAGTTGGCATGTGACGGTAGGACCTTATAGCCCAATGTCGTCAACTCTGCTGTTAGCGCCGTACGTAAATCAATGACTTGCTGACGGGTTTGCTCAAAGTATTCAGTGTCTAACACACTCGCAGTCGCCCCAGCTTGAGCCAACTTATCCAATGGATAGCTGTTAAAGCTATTTTTCATCCGTGTTAGTGCTTCAATCAACGATGCATTGCCAAAGGCCATACCAACCCGCAATCCAGCAAGAGAACGTGATTTTGAGAAGGTTTGGGTCACGATAACGTTATCACACTCATTAATTAGGCTAACTGCTGAGACTGGAGCGTCTCCATTGCTCTCGTCTATCTGGGCAAAATCGATATATGCTTCGTCAATAACAATGACCGCATTAGAATGCTCACTCGCAAGTTTACGAATATCAGCAAGTGATAATAGCAAGCCCGTTGGCGCATTAGGGTTAGCAATGATAATACCGCTACAAGGCTGACGATAAGCATCAGGATCAATGCTAAAGTCTTCCTCTAGAGGAATCTGTACGAGCTCTACACCAAACGTCTGCGCATATACTGGATAAAAACTATAACCAATATCAGGTGATAGTAGCGGACGCTCTTTTAAAAAGAAGCTCGCAAATACTAAAGCCAAGACTTCATCCGAACCATTACCGACAAATACTTGATTGATATCAAGGTTGTATGACTGTGCTAATGCAGCACGTAGGTCATTAGATTCAGGAGCAGGATACAAACGTAACTCATCAGCTTGCTGCTCTAAAACCTTGGCAATAGCCTCCCCTACTTTTGGCGAGGGTGGAAACGGGTTTTCATTGGTATTTAGTTTGCATAGATTGTCGTGTTGCGGCTGCTCACCTGGAACATAAGGTGATAAGTTGCGCGCTTTAGACGACCATAGTCTGGTGTCTATCTTTGACTCACTCATAAATTATCCTACTATTAGCCACAAAGACTATTAAAAATAAATATCAAAAGTAAAAGCTAAAAATTCAAAATCAATTACTGATAACGATAACGAGCTGAACGCGCATGGGCTTCTAAGTCCTCACGCTGCGCTAAAATATCAGCTGTCTCAGCCAAAGGTTTACTGCCAGATTCACTACAATAAATGATGGATGATTTCTTTTGAAAATCGTAAACACCTAACGGCGAAGAAAAGCGCGCAGTGCCTGATGTTGGTAGTACATGGTTCGGTCCTGCACAGTAGTCCCCAATAGCTTCGGGCGTATGACGACCCATAAAGATAGCGCCAGCATGACGAATATCGTTTAATAGTGCATCAGGATTATCAACGGATAGCTCTAAATGCTCAGGGGCGATACGATTGATAAGTGCCATACCTTCGCTACGATCTTTTACCAAAATCAGTGCTCCGCGGTTCTGCAAGGAGTCACGCGCGATATCTGCTTTTGGCAGCTCAGCCAGTGCTTTTTCTATCTCAAGTGCGACTTCATTGAGCTGCTCTTCACTAGTTGTCACAAAGATAGCTTGTGCAATACGATCATGCTCAGCTTGAGACAATAGATCCATCGCTAGCCAGTCTGCTCTATCTTGTGCTTCGCCTTCTGCATACACCAATACTTCTGAAGGTCCAGCAATCATATCGATACCAACTTGACCAAATACCGCACGCTTGGCAGCTGCGACATATTTGTTGCCTGGTCCTGTGATTTTGTCCACGGCTGGAATCGTCTCAGTACCGTAAGCTAAAGCTGCTATTGCTTGAGCGCCACCAATAGTGAAGACGCGATCGACTTGGGCCAGATGGGCCGCTGCCAATACTAACGGATTGAGCACGCCTTTAGGCGCTGGTACGACCATAATGACTTCAGTAACGCCAGCTACCTTGGCAGGAATAGCATTCATCAATACTGACGATGGATAAGAAGCCAAACCACCCGGTACATAAATCCCAACGCGATCAAGTGGCGTGACTTTTTGACCCAATCGGTTGCCTAGCTCGTCTTCATACTGCCACGTTTCCTGTACTTGGCGCTCATGGAATGTCTGTACCCGAGTCGCTGCTGTGGTCAACGCTGTCTTTACTTTTTCATCAAGATTGGCAAATGCTTCAGCAAGCGCTTCTTTAGACAGCTCTAACTCTTGCATCGACGTTGCTGGATGCTGGTCAAACTGCTGAGTCAATGCCAATACGACGCTATCACCATCAGCACGTACTTGGGCGATGATATCATCGACGGTATGTAGTAGTTCAGCATCATTGACTGTTTCAAAGGCAAGCAACTGTGTCAATTGACTATCAAAATCGGCATTTTGGGTACTTAACTGGCGCATGACCTAATCCTATATCTGAGCATAAAATAGTGCTAAAAATGAACGGTTTGAAACTAAGTAAAGTAGGTTCGTCTTTTAAAGTATTGCGACTTATTCGATGACTTCTTGTCTAAATTTTACGATGATTTTACATTTTCGCAAGCTAAGACAACAAAACCAGTTTAGCACGCTGTATCTATCATAGAGCGCCAAACTGGTTTAAAAATTTGTATAACCATGCTTTATATTACCAATGACTTGCACTGGATAATTAGCCATTGGCGATACTATTTTTAAAGCTATCTAAGATTGGTTCTAGTAATGAAAATTTGCGCTTATAACTCACTTGATTGACAATCAGACGTGAGGAAACATCACAGATATGGTCGCGGGCTTCGAGCCCATTCGCACGTAGCGTATTACCAGTATCGACCACATCAACAATCAAATCACCCAGACCCACCAGTGGCGCAAGCTCCATCGAGCCATACAGCTTGATGACATCGACTTGCTGACCTTGACTGGCAAAATAAGCGCGCGCCACGTTGACGTATTTGGTCGCGATGCGTAGGCGACGATTGGGTAGCGGCGCATCTTTCACACCAGCGGTCATTAGCTTGCACTGAGCAATTTTTAAATCGAGCAGCTCATATACATGATTGGCACCATGCTCAAGCAGTACATCTTTACCCGCCACCCCAAAGTCAGCAGCGCCATGTTCGACATAAGTCGGCACGTCACTGGCACGCAAAATCAATACACGTACATTTGGATTTGAGGTTGGAAAAATCAGTTTACGTGACGCTTCAGGATCTTCTAAAAGATCAACGCCAGCTGCACGTAGCAATGGCATGGTCTCTTCTAAAATGCGGCCTTTTGATAAAGCCAAGGTTAGACCTGAAAACTCATCGTTTACTTCGTTTAATAAACCGCTAGCTGGTAAAGATTTGCTTGTCTCAGTCATAATGACATCGTGTCCATGTACAGTCCCCTACTCAAAGGGGAGTTTTTAATTTATAACGTAATATGGGTAACAGTCGATATTGAGTCAATCAATACTAAGCGTTGGTATTAATACGCTCGATGTTCACGCCTAAGCTACGCAGCTTGTCTTCAACATGCTCATAACCACGGTCGATGTGGTAAATACGGTCGATTAAACTTTCGCCTTCAGCAGTCGCCGCTGCCATTACCAATGACATAGACGCACGTAAATCCGTCGCCATCACTGGTGCTGCGGTAAAGTTTTCGACACCTCTTACTACCGCAGTATGACCATCAACCTGAATAGACGCACCCAAACGATTGAGCTCTGGTACATGCATATAGCGGTTTTCGAAGATGTTTTCGATAAAAGTACTTGTACCGTCAGCTAAGCAAGCAATCGCCATTAGCTGAGCTTGCATATCCGTTGGAAAACCAGGATGTGGCTGAGTACGGATATCAACCGCCTTTGGACGGCCTTTCATTTGCGCACGAATCCAGTCATCACCGCTCGTGATAGTTGCACCCATGTCTTCGAACTTCTCTAACACTGGCGTCAACAATAGAGCAGATGTTTTTTTGGTCAATACATCGCCACGTGTCATCAAGGCACCAGCAAGGTATGAGCCTGTTTCGATACGGTCAGGGACAACTGAGTACTCACAGCCGTGTAGACGCTCTACCCCTTCGATGGTCATCGTTGACGTACCGATACCGCTTATTTTGGCACCCATTGCAACCAACATATTGGCCAAATCTACCACTTCTGGCTCTAACGCACAGTTGCCTAAGACTGTTGTGCCTTTGGCCAATGCTGCTGCCATGATGACGTTTTCAGTACCGCCGACGGTAATCATATCAAATGAGAAATTACAACCTAATAGCTTGCCACCTTTTGGTGCTTGGGCTTTTACATAGCCATTCTCTACACTGATTTCGGCACCCATCGCTTCAAAAGCTTTTAGATGCTGATCAACAGGGCGTGAACCAATCGCACAACCGCCTGGCAATGAGACTTCAGCTTCACCAAAACGTGCCAATAATGGCCCTAGTACCAAGATTGACGCGCGCATGGTTTTTACCAAATCATACGGAGCGTAAAAGTTATCGATACTCTTGGTATCGCAAGTGACCGTATCATCTTGCTTTTGGATTTTGATACCCATGCCACCGATCAATTCAATCAACGTTCGCACGTCTTGTAGTGACGGCACGTTATGCAGTGTCGTTGGCGTCTCAGCCAATATCATAGCTGCGAGTAACGGCAAAGCGGCATTTTTGGCGCCTGACATGGTGACTTCCCCTGCGATACGACTACTACCAGTGATTAAAAATTGATCCATAAAGGTGACAACCTAGCGATGAGTATAGAAAATTATGAAAACCAGAATTACGACTTTCAACCATGCATATGGCCGATTCAGTAATATCTAGTCATATAGACGGCTATTTGATTAGCCTTTTGATTGAACGTCCCACTCAGCAGGCGTCAGCGCTTGGATATTGAGTGCGTGAATATCGCCACTCGCAATCTTATCATTGACTAACGCATATACTGCTTGCTGACGTTGAACCGCGCGTTTGCCTTCAAAGCTGGCATCGACCACGCGTACGTCAAACTTATTACCTTGGTTGGCAGCTTGAATAAAAGCGTCTGGGAAGTGAGTCTGTAAAAATGCGATCAAATCGTCAGCGTTCATGCTCATAGAATAGTCTGCCTTAAAGTTTAGAATAGGGTATAGATTTAAAGTGATGACATTATAACAAGAGTTTGCATATCTTACAGTACTGTCTTACTCAAGTGTGTTTAAGCATTAAGACAGTACTATCAATTAAATGGTCAAAAGTCGTCGATATGCATAGTGATAAGCTATTTGAGCGTTTTATCCAAGTAGGTCAATACTTGCGCACGTACATCATTGACCCAGCGCAGCGGCGGTGCCATCGCACCAATACTGGTTGCATGACTGGCTCCTTCGATTTCGCCCGTTTCAACGGTTACGCCTGCTTTTTTAAACGCTTCTGTCATTTTGATTGTATTAGTCACATGTACAATTTTGTCTTTTTCTGCCGTTAATAATAAATACGGTGGCTGCGCGCCTTTAATCTGGCGATCTGGCATCACCTCATCAGGTGTGGCATTGGGGCCAAACGCCGTTGCACTACTGAACTTGCGGAAATCATAGCTATAAGGACCCGCAATTCCGATAACGGCTGCAATATCTGTTGGCTTAATACCATAAGGCGCCAAAAAGTCTTCGTTGGCAACGGCTGCAACGGCATTAAACGCGCCAGCAGAATGCCCCATCACTGCTAGGCGTGACGGATCAGCATGGAGACTGGTCGCATTTTCAATACTCCAAGCAATCGCTTGAGCCGCATCTTTGACATAATCAGGATAGACGTGTTCAGGCGCTTTACGGTAATTAATCACTGCGGTGACATACCCTGCTTTGGCTAAGCTCTGACCGACAAAGGCGTATTGTTCTTTATTGCCGCTCTCCCATGAACCACCATGGACAAATACCACCATAGGATAGCTAGTGTTGATAGTACTCTGAGATTTCATTGCTTGTGCTAGCGGTTTTGGATAATAGATATCTAAGTCTTGTGAAGGCTGATCACCATATAGGATATCCTTACTCACCCCAACGCCACCACTAGAAGTAATCCCATTGACGATAGCCAATGGCGATAATGCCTGTGCGTTTTGCGTGGCTAGCGCGATACTACCCAATGCCAATATTGCCGCACCACCAAATCTCAACGTTCGTGTTTTCTTATGAGCAGGTTTATTGTGTATGCCTATATTACCAATGACGCTTGTTTCTTCATTTGGTTGTATATTTGCCTGTGAGTCCTTCATGACCAGTATCCTATTATATTTATTTATCAATCAGTAGTAACAGACTCACAGCGATAATGGTTCATCCATTAGCCAATGACGTGTTTGATATTAGTATCGTTGGCTAATGCGCTGACTCTGCTACGTTTTACTATTGATATAGTACTCACTGGCTGAAGATTTCTCGTGCCTTTACTGTTATCACTATTTAGGCTTATTGTGATTAACGTCCTTTATTGCATGGCGAACTAAGGATGCTTACTGGTTCTGATAAAGGTCGATATAGGGGCTTGAAGACGGCTGCGCAGTATTAGCCTCTTCCTCTGTTATGACAATAGGCGTTGCCGTGCTGATAGTAGTATCTTGGGCAGCTGGCGCTGCTGCAGGATTGGCCAAATTATTCTCATACATGATGTCATCATTATTTATTTTGACACCTCTATCGTCGACGACAGTTGTCAGCAATACCAACTCAGTGACCCCAACAGTACTATTGGCGATATCAATCAAATGACTCTGCTGAGTAGGTGTCATACGACCCATAATGTAGACCACACCATTATTGGTAACGGCTTTGATTTGTGACGCACTTACGCCATCGCTGGCGGCTATTTTGGCCAGTAGCTTTGAAGTGATATAACCATCATGAACCGTTGAGCTATACCCTTTTGAAGCACTGACTTCCATCTCATTGTAGACACGGCGTACATCTGGCATAGAGCTAACGACTTTTTCTACTTCTGCTTTGAGCGTTTCAGTTGGCACTTCACCTGTGAGCAGCACTTCGCTATTGAAGCTATCGATACCCATACGGCTGGTTTGCTGCAAGTCTTCTTTTAGCCCGTATATATTGATTTTAGCAGTATGTTCAATACTACGATCGAGCAGACGCTGCGGAATCGTGCGCTCAGTCATTGGCACACCATAAGTCCCTTCTGTACTGTTGGTCAGATAGTTAGTGGCACAACCTGTACTGACAACGCAGGCAGCAATCATAATGCCAGTCGTAATACGGCGTGATGAACCAAAAATAGCAGTGCGCAAATGCATCCGTGTCATTATTTACCTCTTAGAACATGGTTGTGACAATTTTATAAATTGAACAAATCTTAATCTAGGCCGTGTTTTTATTTTGGAGAAAACACGCTCTAGTAGTGACGAGCTAAACGTAGCTGTAGGCTAATACTGTATCTAATTTATAGGAACTTGACTATAACCGCTACTTTACTTAATTTTGGCCATCAGCGGTTAGCTTTTTAGTAACGAACCTTACTTGTCAGATGTGGTTAGATGCTTCACTTGGCAGTATCTATCTTATTTACTCTATTACCATGCGCTGGCTATAAAAGCATTTTGAATCCATTCTGGTTGATGGTCTAACTGCTCATTTCTTGAATTTGACTCATTCATCGTGTTGTAAGCAATGACATCAAACCGGCAGTCATAATGAGCATACTCAGGATACTGCTGCAAAAAACATTGCGCCGCTTTAATCACTTTGCGTTGCTTGCTTGTCGTCACGCTGAGTGCTGCATCGCCATAATTCGAGGACTTGCGCTGACGAACCTCAATAAATACCAGTGTTGACCATGCTAAACCTGTCTCAATCATGACCAGATCCAGCTCACCTACTTTTGGCTGTTGCCAATTTTGTGCGACCAACCTTAACCCTTGCGCTTGTAAATACTCACACGCCTGCTGCTCAAACCGACTACCTTGGCGTTGTTTTGGTGAGGTTAAGATTAAAGGCTTATGGTTCGGCATAAGGTTGATTGGTCTGATTAACATTTGAGAATTATCATAGCACAACATGCTAAACTAGCCACTTCTGCGCCTTCTACTCTCAAAATCTATCGATTTCCTCACCCATTATTTGGCTGAAAAACCATAGATAACGACTGTACATACTAGCGCACTATCATTTTCTAACGTCTTTTTAACGACCCGAGGTTTTCATGTCTACCCCTACTGCGATGCCAGCTTGTCTCTATATCGTTGCCACGCCGATTGGCAATATGTCCGACATGACAACGCACGCAATTGATGTCTTAAAGCAGGTCGCCATTATTGCCTGCGAAGACACCCGCACCTCAGGTAAACTACTGTCACATTTTGGCATCGATACCAAAGGCAGTAAGGCTGACGAGACAAAAGACTCAGAGACTCGCCCTGCCAAAAGCAGTATCGAAAATGATGACACGACGACAAAGCAAAAAGGTCACAATAAGCTATGGGCTTATCACGAGCATAATAGCGCCATTCAAACGCCCAAAATTATTGAAATGATTGAGCAAGGTCATTCGGTTGCCTTGATTAGTGATGCGGGTACACCTCTGGTCAGTGATCCAGGTTATCAACTGGTACAAGCCGCGCATGAAGCTGGCGTGACCGTATCACCTATCGTTGGGGCTTCTGCTGCCATTGGCGCATTGTCAGTAGCAGGGTTACCTTCTGATCGATTTAGCTTTATTGGGTTTTTGCCAGCCAAAACGCATGGTCGTCAAAAACAGCTGAGCGATCTAATTGCACGTACTGAAACTTTAATCTTTTATGAAGCACCGCATCGCATCGTAGCTAGTCTAGAAGACATGGCAACGATATTTGGTGCAGACCGCGCAGTGACTTTTTGCCGTGAATTGACCAAAACCTTTGAGACGGTACATAAGAGCACCCTTGGCGAGTTGGTTGAGTTTGTCAAAGCAGATGACAATCAGCAACGCGGTGAGATAGTTGTGGTCGTCGCTGGCGTCGGTGTGGCAAAAGATACTGACGACATCAGTACCCATGATAAATTGCTACAGCGTTTGTTGGAGGATTTGTCAGTCAAAAAAGCAGCCGCACTGGCCTCTGACATCACTGGTGTAAAGAAAAATGCACTTTATCAGCGTCTACTAGAGTTGCAAGCTGACTAGTTTTTAATAATAAAAAGACAACCATTTATAAATGAATTGAGGAGAGATAAGCAATGTACGATGTAATGGCAATAGGCAATGCATTGGTTGATCACGAGTATGTGCTGTCAGATGCGGCACTAGAAGAGACCGAGCTGACCAAAGGTAATATGACGCTGGCTGGTATTGAAGAGCAGCAGCAACTACTGGCTTATTTTAAACTGGCTGAGATTGAGCCATCAAAACAAGCAGGCGGCGGATCAGCAGCCAATACGATGTTTACCTTTGCCAGCTTAGGCGGTAAGCCTTTTTATGCTTGCCGCGTCGGTGATGATGATCAAGGGGCGTTTTATCTTAGAGACTTGCACGAAGCAGGTGTCGCAACCTCAGACAAATCTATTCATGAAGGCGGTGTGACTGGCTCCTGTGTGGTTGCCGTTACCGAAGATGGCGAACGCACCATGCAGACCTATCTTGGCACTTCAAGTGAGATTGTCGCTGACAATGTTGATTTTGACGCGTTGACACAAGCAGATTGGCTATATATAGAAGGCTATCTGGCGATGTCTGAGAGCATCCAACCAGCGATGACTCAATTACGTCAACAAGCCGGTATCCATAATGCAAAAATCGCGGTGAGCTTTGCTGACCCTGCGGTAGTAAAATTTGCCAAAGATGGTTTGCTCAATATGCTCGGCAACAAAGTAGCAGTGATATTCTGCAATAGCGAAGAAGCCAAGCTATTTACCGATAAAAAACAAGTCAAAGCAGCGGCGCGTGCCCTGCTTGAATACTGCCAAATTGCCGTCGTCACTGATGGTGCCAATGGTGCGGTAATCGCTCACCAGCCTAATGACGAGGCAGAAGTTGAGGTGTATGACGTTGCAACGCCAGCAGTGGCCAACGTCATTGATACCAACGGTGCAGGCGATAACTACGCTGGTGCTTTCTTATACGCATTATCACAGCAGTATAGTCTGCCAGAATGCGGTCGTCTTGCCAGCGAAATATCAGCACAAGTTATTCAGCAGTTTGGACCGCGTCTTGCCTCGCAGGATTATCGAGATATCGCGCAGCGTGTACTGTCAGCTTAATTGTTAAACACATCTGTTGGACGCAAAACAAAAAGCACATATCAAATCGATATGGGCTTTTTTTATATTAGACTTGCTTAAACAGTTTGCTCAGTTAATAAGCTATTTGTATTAAGCAGAAGCTAATGCTTGCGCGAGATCGGCTTTGATATCTTCGATATGTTCAATACCAATCGACAGTCGTACCATGTCCGTACTAACGCCTGCATTTTCTAGCTCTTGCTCATTTAACTGACGATGGGTCGTCGTCGCTGGATGACAGGCCAATGATTTCGCATCACCGATGTTTACCAAACGAGTGATCAGTTGCAGCGCATCGATAAAGCGCGCACCAGCTTCCAGTCCACCTTTAACACCAAAGGTCAAAATAGCAGAAGGCGTGCCCTTCATATATTTTTTGGCAAGCTCGTGCTCAGGATGGTCAGACAGACCTGCGTATTTCACCCAAGCAACTTTATCATGGTCACGCAGATATTCTGCAACGGCTTGTGCGTTTTGCACGTGACGCTCCATACGTAGACTTAGCGTTTCCATACCTTGCAAGATACCAAAGGCATTTAGCGGGCTAAGTGCTGCCCCAGTATTACGTAGTGGCGCAACACGAGCACGAGCAATAAAGGCTGGCGCGCCTACGTCTTTGACGAAATTTACCCCATGATAGCTATGATCTGGCGTATTCAACAGTGGGAAACGCTCAGGATAATCGCCCCAAGCAAACTTGCCGCTATCAACAATCGCACCACCGATTGAAGTACCGGTTCCGCTCATATACTTGGTCAATGAGTGAATCACGATATCTGCACCGAAATCAAATGGACGGCATATCGCAGGCGTCGCCACGGTATTATCAATCACGACAGGCACACCGTATTCATGGGCGACATCACTAAGCGCTTGAATGTCCACGATATTACCGAGTGGGTTACCGATACTCTCTGCAAACACCATTTTAGTTTTGTCATCGATTAGATCACGAATGGCTTCTGGGTCTTTATGATCGAAGAAACGCACTTCGATACCTTGACGCGGCAATGCATGAGCAAATAAATTATAAGTACCGCCATATAGCGTTGATACAGCGACGATATTGTCGCCTGCTTCGCAAATGGTCTGAATTGCATAAGTGATGGCAGCCATACCAGAAGCTACGGCAAGCGCACCGATACCGCCTTCTAACGCAGCCACACGCTCTTCTAGCACCGCGTTGGTCGGATTCATGATACGAGTATAGATGTTGCCTGCGACCTTTAGATCAAACAGATCTGCACCATGCTGAGTATTATCAAACGCATATGAACTGGTATGATAAATAGGCACGGCGACTGCTTTGGTCGTTGGCTCTACACTATAGCCGGCATGAATCGCTAAGGTCTCAAGACGTTGAGGGGTTTCTGGTTGGTGGGTTTCTAATGGTTGGGCTGTCTGCTGGTCTGCTGATCCGTCACTCATAGTACATTCCTTTATTTTGATAAAAGATGATTTTTTGACGACGTATCGCTCAAAAACCACCTTGAAAAGCTGTCTGCTAAATCATAGCAATAAAAGAAGCTGAGTTCATCATAACTCAGCCTCTTTATTAAAAGAATAGCAAAATACTCATCTCTTCATGACAAATATTCATAAGCAGCAAACCAAACAGGCATATCTATACGAGAAATAATGTCCACCTTTAATAAAAGCCACTTTGCTTTTAACTATTTTTTATTTTATTTATAGTAAGCATTCTCTGTACGAGTATGGTCAGTTTCATCAACCACTTGGGTCAGCTCTGGAATTTGCTGTTTCAACTGTACTTCAACGCCTTGACGTAGAGTCATATCAACCGCTGAGCACCCTTGGCAACCACCACCAAATTTCAATACAGCGGTTAAACCAATGCCTTCTTCATCAATCAGCTCAAGCAACTGTACGTCACCGCCATGCGCTGCCAGGCCAGGGTTAATCTCTGACTGCAATACATAGTTGATACGCTCTTCGACACTGGCATCAGCGCCTACTTTAGGTACTTTAGAGTTTG
Source organism: uncultured Psychrobacter sp. (assembly GCA_913061175.1). Taxonomy (GTDB): domain Bacteria; phylum Pseudomonadota; class Gammaproteobacteria; order Pseudomonadales; family Moraxellaceae; genus Psychrobacter. Next base: position 4,400 of record CAJXUF010000014.1, on the reverse strand, counting down.
GCGCGCGGAAAGTCAGCTGACCACCAAAACGGTCTTTATTATAGTCGATGACTGCGTCTTCTAGATAAGGTACTGACGCCGCCTCAATAAAGGCAGAGAAGTTCTCATACGTAAAACGCAAGTCAGCGCTATCTTCTTCGCCTGGCTGGTTATAAGCCATGCAGCACTCTGCACGCGGCGTACCAGGATGCTCAACGAAGATACGCACACCGATACCATCGGTATCTTGCTTAGATAACAAATCTGCCAAGTAGCCTTGAGCTGACTCAGTGATAGTGATGTTACTTTTCGCTTCGACTTGCTCAGTATCTAGGGCTGATTCATAGCCAGCAGTTTGGTCTAGTTGGTTATCAGCTTGGTTTTGCTCACTCATAATGTTTCCTATGCGTTATGACACAAACGCTATATCTATTATGGCTACTGTGTCGTGAATTTGGATTTTTAAAATGTTTACGATTTATATAAGACATGCAGACTGGCAATGATTGGTATTTATTATTGTATGACATTGGCCGACATGAGTATAAAGTTTAATCCATCTATAGCAGTCATTATACCTGAATCAAGCATCAATTCCGACCACGCTACTGTGAATTGAACCGCGGCTATTGTAAATGGTGGTCATTGGTTTTTTTAATGATGCTGACAGTTGCCAAAGCAACTTCATATTTAAACCATGACAGATAAACACGCTGAATGATTGTGTAGGCTGCCAAGTTATTCTCTATATAAAGACAGCTGTGCCATTTATCAAGCGCACTCAGCATTTTCGATATGCCATACCGTTCACATCTAGTCCGAGCAAGTCATCTGGTTTTGACGTAGTATTAATAATTTGAATGATTTTATGCATTAGTGTTATGAGCATGGTAGCTTTTAATCGCCTTGTATAAGTATCAGCTTGTATAAATAACGACTTGTATAAAGATTATGTATTTTTTGGATAGGATCATTTTATGATGACACGGACGTTGCACCTAGTAACTACCAAGGATGATGAGAAAATTGCCGTTTGGAAAGTAGTCGATAACTCAGAAGAAGATAAGATAGCTAACACGTCAGAAAACAGCCTGCCTAACATCACACCGCAAAACATATTTTTGACGCATGGTACGTTTTCTGACAAGCAAACTTGCCTCAAAATCGCTGAATATTTTGCAGGGCTTGGTCATCACTGCTACATCATGGAGTGGCGCGGGCATGGTGATAGCTCCCTACCGAAAGAAAAGTTCAACTTTGAGACTGTCGCCACTTACGACTATGAAGCGACTTTTCGCTATTTCTTTGAAGAATTAAAGCTCAATAACCTGCACTGCGTTACTCATAGTGGTGGCGGTGTTGGTTTGACCATGTTTCTTGTCCAAAACCCAAGCTATATCGATAAGGTCAATAGCATCAGTATGTTTGCCTGCCAAGCTTTTGGCGCAGTAAAGGACTCGACCAGCCACGCGAAAATCCTTATGGCCAAGATAGTTACTCGACTGGTCGGCTTTATACCAGCTAAGCAATTAAAGGTAGGCCCTTTTAACGAGAGCTACTATACGATGACCCAGTGGTACGATTGGAATTTGCGTAAAAACTTTAGAAGTAGTTTTTTGAAAAAGGCTAATTTTGATAAAGGTAGAGCGAATACAGATGAAATAAACGAAATCACTTACCAGCAAAAGAATGCTGGCGATGAATTTATTGACTATCGGCATCATATGCCACAGATTACCATTCCTGTTTATTCTATTAGCGCGAAAGGCGATACCTTCATCTCCCCTACTCGCGGCTGTCGTTTGTTTTTTGAAGGCTTTTATAATTCAACCAATGTCTTTCGAGAGTACTCGCTCAGTAACGGCGATTTAGATGATTATACGCACAGTCGTATTATGATTAGCCGCAATGCTGCAACAGAGATTTGGCCAACGGTGACGGCATGGATAGAGAAGCATGCGAGAACTCAGGATAAATAATGACCATTTTAATACTGATGACCTTTGCTGTTTTAACTATTGCTATGGCAACTGTCTATCAGTACTACTTTACTATGACCAAGCAAATAATGAATCGTTACGATAAAGCGCCCTATGTACTCGTCCTGTTTTATAATCCCTCATATCACATAATCTTTTATGCGGATCACAAAAGTGACCTAACCCCCAAAGAAGCAAATGCTTTTAAGTGCTACTTCTCAATATATATTGTCATAATTATTTTATTTATCATTCTATTCCTTATAGGAAATACACTCATCTATCTACATACAACCTAGCTAACAGATCCAACAAAACATCTTTATACTTGTCAGAAAGTCATAGGCTGTGTCAGTATTAGCGTCATTAATTTTTAATCAATAAAAATAAGTCGTAGGAAGTTGGCGTCTATGAGTGAATTATCAGAGCAACAGTCAGATAAGCAAAACCTAGATCAAAAAAGCAGTAAACATTACCGTTATCTAGTCTTTATCGGTCGCTTTCAGCCGTTTCATGCTGGTCACAAAGCCGTCATCGATGAGGCATTAAAACGCTCAGACGAAGTGATTATGCTGATCGGCTCAGCCAACTTGCCACGTAGCTTACGCAATCCGTTTAGCGTCGCTGAGCGTGCCGCAATGATTAAAGGTGCCTACTCTGAAGAAGAAGCCGCACGCATTCACTGTGTTGGCTTAGATGATGCACTCTACAATGACACCCGCTGGCTACAGTATGTGCAGGCAGGCGTAAAATCTGTCACTGGCGACTTGCAGACGGATATTGGCTTGATTGGTCATTCAAAAGACAGCTCATCGTACTATCTATCACTGTTCCCCAACTGGGACTCTGTGTCAGTGCCCAATTATCATAACTTATCAGCCACGCCGATTCGCGATAGCTACCTGATGGGTGCTACACCGACACCTGAGCGTACGCCTGAGTCGACGCGCAACGTCCTCGATGCATTCAAACAAACTGAAGACTATCATCAGCTGCATGAAGAAGCAGACTTTATCGATAAATATAAAAGACAGTGGGAATCAGCACCATACCCGCCTACTTTTATGACAGCCGATGCATTGATTGTACAGTCGGGACACATCCTACTGGTTGAGCGCCGCAGTATGCCAGGGCGCGGACTGTGGGCGCTGCCAGGTGGATTTCTAAATCCAAAAGAGACGCTGTTTGATGCTTGTATCCGTGAGCTACGTGAAGAAACTCGCCTCAAGGTGCCTGAGCCAGTATTACGCGGCTCCTGCCATAGCCAACATACCTTTGACGACCCATATCGCTCAGCGCGTGGTCGCACCATTACTCAAGCGTTTTATTTTCAACTCAAAAATGATCCAAAAGGTCTGCCAAAAGTAAAAGGTGGCGATGATGCGACCAAAGCATTTTGGTTACCATTAGCAGAGCTCGATGCGAAGATGATGTTTGAAGATCACTATGCAATTATTACTAAGATGGTGGGCTTATAGTTCGCTGCTAATCGCTTTTTCTAGTAGCTTTCTTTGGTAGTATTTTTTAGCAGCTTTTTTAATAACTACTTGAGCAAATTATTATCAAAACAGCTATCACTAAATATCGCACTAATAACTTGATACCAACGCCGATAGACGGCAATCAACCGCCGCCACTGTTCTTTTATTAAAACAGCTGCGGCATCTCAAAGCAGAGGAGTTCTGTGATGTACACCAGTAATCTAAACAATTTAATATTAAATAGTGACAGCTATAAGACCTCACATTGGGTGCAATACCCGAGCGGTAGTGAGTATCTGTCAAGCTACATTGAGGCGCGCAAGGGCGACTACGACGTGGTGTTCTTTGGTCTACAAGCCTTTATCAAAGAATATCTAAGTACGCCTATTACTCATCAAGATATCGATGAAGCCGAAAAGGTCATTCAGGCGCATGGCCTAACCTTTAATCGTGCTGGTTGGGAGCATTTGATTGAAAAACACGACGGCTATTTGCCACTGCGTATCCAAGCCGTACCAGAAGGCAGTATCGTGCCTGTGTCCAATGTAGTCTGCCAAGTGATCAATACCGATCCTGAGTTTTACTGGCTACCCAGCTATATCGAAACAGCGCTATTGCGTGCGATTTGGTATCCATCCACGGTCGCTAGTGTCTCTCACTATTGCAAAGACATTATCCGTCAAGCATTAGAGAAATCAGCGGACAATACAGAGTCGCTACCTTTTCGCTTGCATGACTTTGGTGCGCGCGGTGCATCAAGTCAGGAGACGGTTGCACTTGGTAGCTTAGCGCATTTGGTCAACTTTGCTGGTACTGATTCGATGACGGCGCTTATTGCTGCCAGTCGCTGGTATCAGATGGGCGATGACATGCCTGCATTCTCTATTCCAGCGGCCGAGCACAGTACGATGACCTGTCTCTTATACACATCTCCGAGCCCACGAGACGGACTCCTATCTCG
>CAJXUF010000013.1 GCA_913061175.1 uncultured Psychrobacter sp. | reverse complement strand
AGATAGGAGTCCGTCTCGTGGGCTCGGAGATGTGTATAAGAGACAGCTTTATGATTTTATTGATACAGGCTTTAAGGCCATGAAACCTTTGAGCAGTGTTAGTGATTTTATCGAGCCGTTCTGCAAGCGTGAACTGTCCATTATTGATCAGGTTCATGATACGGATAATGGCAGTAAGCCAGTAGCGTTTGGTGTATCATAAGGTCAATATACTAAATAGCTAATTGACGCTTACTATTTAACGATTTCTTCCGATAAAGACAATCATACGATAAAGACAATCATAAAAATAAATTCTAGGACAACATGATGACTGATAATTCAAAAGATAGCAGCGCTCCTTCTAATCAAGCCACAACGACTAATGGTCATTTGCAAGACAAACTGGTAAAAGACAGTATTGCTCATAATCAACAGATTAGCGCGCAGATATTACGCAACCAAACAACCAATGTCGTGCCGAGCAAGAATAACAGCGTTGCTAGTGATGACAATAGCGACTTTACTAAAGTTCAAGACCTACCAACTGGAACGCCACAAGGCCAACAAACCACTATGCCAAACAACGATCAAACGACTCGCACAAACCCTTCAGAGCAAACAATAAAACAAACGCTATTCAATCAGCGTGATGATATCAATAATCCGCACACGCCTGAAACAGACGGCAACGAGCAGACGCATTTTGGTTATAAGACCGTCAATAAAGCAGAAAAACAAGCGCGTGTGGCTGACGTATTTACCTCTGTTGCCAAAAAATACGACATAATGAATGACTTGATGTCATTCGGTATTCATCGTCTATGGAAGCGCTATGCGATTAGTCTATCAGGCGTGCGTGCTGGTCAGCATGTCCTTGATATCGCTGGTGGTACAGGCGATTTGGCCAAAGTATTTAGCCGTGAAGTTGGTAGAAATGGCCACGTGGTACTATCTGATATCAATGCTGCGATGTTAGAAGTGGGCCGTGAGCGCCTAATCAATGCAGGCTGTAATAACGTTGACTTTGTATTAGCAAACGCTGAAACGTTGGCCCCTTTTGATGACGAAAGCTTTGATTTAGTGACTATTAGCTTTGGTCTGCGTAATGTTACTGATAAAGATGCCGCGCTAAAGTCTATGTATCGCGTCCTAAAACCAGGTGGTCGTCTATTGATTTTGGAATTCTCCAAGCCAGTATTTGAGCCACTATCTAAAGCTTATGACTTGTATTCATTTACCGCGTTGCCAGTGATGGGTAAACTGATTGCTAATGATGCTGAAAGTTATCAGTATTTGGCTGAGTCAATTCGTATGCATCCTGATCAACAGACGCTTAAGCAGATGATGCAACAAGCTGGGTTTGAGAACTGTGACTATCATAACCTGACTGCTGGTATCGTGGCTGTCCATCGCGGCTTTAAAGCGTAACGCTAAATTACGATTGGCAAGACCATTACGTTTAACAGACCCTATTGAACCTAACACGAACATACTATGCGCTGATGCAGCTAATGCAAAGGCGCTCACTTACCGATGCGAGAGCCTTATGCTGACTGTCCTTCTATTAGCTGGAGCCGAAAAGCTAATTAACATTGCCATTGCTAGTGATGAGATTACCAAAGCAGGTTTAGCGCCGCTTGCAGGTAAGGTGTTACGTCTTAATATGGGAATGCCTGAAATTCATTTAGACATCTTGTTTACTCAAGAGCGTTTGCGCTTTGAGCCGGTCACGACGGATAGCGTGTTTGAGCCAAGTGGCCAGATGAATGAGCGCCAAAAAGCCAGCATGGAACGCGCACGTTTTGGTCATAGTCGTCCAGACTGTACTATCACTGTAGATAATGCCGCTCAACTGCTTAATCTAATGCGCGGTGCGGAAGGCAACTTGCCAATCGCTGGTGATTACAAGGTGCTAATGCAGCTCAAACAATTGGTTGCAGGGTTTGATCCTGATGTGGCTGGACAGCTTGAACCATTTATCGGTAAACCCATGGCTAGCCAGTTACATCTTCTTATCTCTCAGCTCAAAGGTAGCTGGCGTCATAGTGCCAAACGTGCTTTTGATGACGTTAGTGATTGGGCCAATGAAGTGGCTGGCAATAGCACACCTGACCCTATCGAGGTGGCTGAAGTAAATGATCTTAAACAGCAACTGTTAAAATTACGTGCGGACGTCGAACGAGAAGCAGCCAAACTTGCTGCTATCAAAGAAGAGCAAGCGCAGTTTCTTAATAACTCGTTTCATCAATAGCCGATTGCATCAATCATAAATGAATGCTATTACCGATGGCACTATTTATGATTAAGCGCAGCGCTTACCCCATTTTCGTCTTTGTTTAGAGTACCTAACCTCATGCTATTATCGCACCGCGCTCGTCTACTTGAGCTTTGGCGTATCGCCGCAATGTATCGCCTTGATACCCATTTTTCTATCGAAGAAGCACCGCAGCTGCAACCTTTGGCGCGATTAATTCGCATTCATCCAGCAGCATGGGGCAAAAAGCACCAACCAAATGCGATTAAGTATGCGCTTGAGGAGATGGGTACGCTGTTTTTGAAACTTGGCCAGTTACTCTCAACGCGTCGCGACTTGGTACCGCCTGAGATTATCGCTCAGTTGATTCAGTTGCAAGACAAAGTTAAGCCTTTCGACGCTGATATTGCTGTCGCTCAAATTCAACATTCTAAACATGGTCTTGGCCAGTCCATTGAAACCTTGTTTGCTCGGTTCGATATCAAACCACTAGCGGCCGCTTCTATCGCCCAAGTTCATACTGCTGCTCTACATGATGGGCGTGAAGTCGTGGTAAAAGTGGTTCGCCCCGATATTCGCACTGTGATTGTCTCTGATTTTGAACTACTGCGAGAATTGGCAAGTTGGGCATCTGCGCGTATTGAAGCAGCACGTGCTGTTCATATCATCGATATTGTCGAAGACTATCGGCAAGTCATGCTCAATGAGCTAGATTTGACGCTTGAGGCTGATAATACTACTCAGATGCGCAACAACTTCTTGGGTTCAGCACTGATGTATGTGCCTGAAGTTTATGATGCTGCCAAAAACGTGATGGTCATGGAGCGTATCCAAGGTGTCCCTATCTCACAAGTTGAGATTTTTGATCAGTTAGGCTATGACCGTGCGGCGCTTGCAGAAAAAGGCTTAACGATATTTTTCACCCAAGTCTTCCGTGATAATTTCTTTCATGCTGATATGCATCCAGGCAATGTGTTTGTAGAGACGCCACCTGTGCAAACCTTACATGCAGGTATGGAAGCAGTTGATTTAGGTCATGAGCCACGTTATATCGGGCTTGATTGCGCCATCATGGGCACTTTATCAAAAGACGATCAGCTCATCGTGGCGCGGATGTTACTTGCCGTAATGAACAACAACTTTACCGCTGTGGTTGATATTGTGAGCCGTGCAGGTTGGATACCGCCAAATGCTGATAAGCATGCCCTAATGCGTGATATGGAACGTACCGTCGGCCCTATGCTACAAAAATCAATTGATGATATCGACTTTGCTGGCGTACTGATGCAGATTTTGGACATTGCGCGTAGACACCATATGAGTATCCCACCGCAGCTGATGCTTTTGCTAAAAACCTTGGTCCATGTGGAAGGACTCGGTCGTGATTTATATCCTGATCTGGACATTTGGTCACTTGCCAAGCCAATTCTAAGCAGTTGGATTAAAGAGCAGTTAGATCCTATGCGTAATCTACAGCAACTGCGCCAACAACTGCCTGAAATGCTCCTGTCTACTACCGATATTCCTAAACTATTAGATCAAGGGCTACAAAGCCTTGCCTCACAGGGCTCTCGTCAGGACAGTCAATTACGTGAAATACAGCAAATTCGTGCTGACATGCTAAACGACCGTCGTCGTGATTGGTTGGCACTCGCAGGGTTTGCTATTTTTATTGCTATCGCTACGCAAGTTATCGGCTGGCTATCACCTATATTTTATATACTGGCTGTCTTGGTAGTTGTTTGGAGAATTTTAGCTTAGAAATCAGATTTATTTTTAACCAATCAGTTCAGAAAATTTTTCACAATTTTAGACTTAAACAAAAAATGCGCCTACTTTCAATCAAAAGCAGGCGCATTTTTTATATTGAATACTATAACATCTGGTCGATTGCCATCTGTGTCAGTACGCGGCCACGAGCAGTACGCAGCACATAACCTTGTTGAATCAGATACGGCTCAATTACGTCCTCAAGTGTACCCCGGTCTTCAGCCATCGCTGCTGCCACTGCTTCAACACCAGCAGGACCACCATCAAAGCGCTCATGCAATATTTCGATATAGCGTCTGTCTAAATGATCAAGACCGCGTCTATCCACTGCCAACATATCTAACGCACTACCTGCAATCGCGCCATTAATACTACCGTCGCCTCTTACCTCTGCATAGTCACGCACACGGCGTAATAGGCGGTTAGCAATCCTTGGTGTACCGCGTGCACGGCGTGCAATCTCTACCGCCCCGTCTTCACTCATTGGTACACGCATTAGACGTGCTGCGCGACTGACAATCGTCGTTAGGTCTGCGATATTATAAAATTCGAGGCGCTGTACAATTCCAAAACGGTCACGTAGTGGTGACGTCAGTAGCCCTGCTCTAGTCGTCGCTGCTACCAAGGTAAACGGTGGCAAGTCAAGCTTGATAGAACGCGCAGCAGGCCCTTCACCAATCATAATATCTAATTGGAAATCTTCCATTGCTGGATAAAGAATCTCTTCAATAACCGAGCTTAGACGGTGAATTTCATCAATAAACAACACATCACCCGCTTCTAGGTTGGTCAGCATGGCTGCCAAATCTCCTGGGCGCTCAAGTACAGGCCCTGAGGTAGAACGCAAATTGCCACCCATTTCACGAGCGATAATATTAGCAAGGGTCGTCTTGCCCAGACCCGGTGGACCAAATATAAGTGTGTGATCTAGCGCTTCGTCACGGCCACGAGCAGCACCGATGAACACTTCCATCTGCTCACGTACCACCGGCTGACCAATATACTCAGCCAATAATGCTGGTCTGATATTGGCATCAGGAGCATCACTTGCACCTTCTAGCGGATTAATTAAGCGATCTTGCGTCATAGAATTTATCATTATATTAAAAAATTAGTTAATAAATAGCATAACCAAACGCTGCGCATAAGTCATGTAAAACCTTATTAAGCGAGCACTAAAACGAAAATAAGCGACATTTAATGTCGCTTATTAATTTAATACATTATGTGGTTGTCATCGATAGACGGCTAGTTAATATGTATTAAAAGCCAGATAATTGCTGTAAAGTAGCTTTTAACAAGCCTTGAGTATCAGCAAAAGTATCTCCTTTACTCTTAGCAGCTTTAATCGCTAGCTGAGCTTCTTTTTCTTTGTAGCCCAAGCTAATCAACGCGCCTTCCACTTCAGCGATGATACTGCCTTCGTGAGAAATCGTAGTTTCCTGTGGTGTCAATTCAAACGAGCCACTATCAACGTCGATATTCTTTAACTTGTCTTTTAGCTCAATCAATAAACGTTGCGCCGTCTTTTTACCGATGCCTGGGATACGAGTTAATGCTGTCTCCGACTCTTGCTCGACGTGCATTTTTAGCTCAGCTGCTGACATTGCAGACAGCATAGCCAAGGCCATTTTTGCTCCAACACCATTAATTTTAATTAACTGGCGAAAGACATCTCGTTCTTTTCGATCGATGAAGCCGTAGAGCAATTGGGCATCTTCGCGAACATGGAAATGTGTCCAAATGCTGGCTTGTTCGTTAAGCTGTAACTGACAAAACGAAGGCAATGGCAGTTCGATATCATAACCCACACCAGAGGTCGTCATGATACAAGCAGTCGGTGCCATCAAGTACTGCACCTGTCCGGTAATCAATCCAATCATTATTTACGACCTCTTATGTAAAATATTATAAAATCAGCTGCTACTTCATGATTAACAACTACGTTCTACAACACAGTCTTATTGGTAAAAATTTACCATACCTTCAAGACTGGTTGGACGAATTTTATGTGCTTGACCTGCAGAGCCGAACGCTTCAAAACGATTGGTACAGATATCTGACATCGCTACCATAGACGCTTTGAAGTACTTGCGTGGATCAAATTCACTTGGATTTTTCGCAAGGAATTCGCGGATAGCACCAGTTGATGCCAGACGTAAATCCGTATCGATATTTACTTTACGCACACCATGTTTGATCGCTTCAACAATTTGTTCAACTGGCACGCCATAAGTTTCGCCGATATCACCGCCATTTTCATTAATAACTTTTAGCCATTCTTGTGGCACTGATGAAGAACCGTGCATGACAAGGTGGGTATTAGGAATACGGGCATGAATCTCTTTTACACGCTCAATAGATAAGATATCGCCTGTCGGTGGACGTGTGAACTTATAGGCACCATGGCTAGTACCGATAGCAATCGCTAACGCATCGACATTGGTATCTTTTACAAACTGCTCAGCTTCATCAGCACTGGTCAATAGTTGCTCATGATCTAGCACACCTTCAGCGCCAGAGCCATCTTCTTCGCCAGCCATACCAGTTTCAAGACTACCTAGGCAACCGATTTCGCCCTCTACAGAGACGCCGCAAGCATGAGCCATCTTAACAACTTCGCGCGTGACGCTAGCATTGTAATCGTAATCCATTGGCGTTTTGCCATCTTCACCAAGTGAGCCATCCATCATCACTGATGAGAAACCTAATTGAATTGAGCGTTGGCAGATAGCTGGTGACATACCGTGATCTTGATGCATTACTACTGGAATATGTGGCCATTCTTCGATCGCAGCGATAATCAAATGACGCAAAAATGCTGACCCTGCATAGTTACGTGCGCCTGCACTGGCTTGGACAATAACAGGTGAATCACAAGCATCCGCAGCCATCATGATTGCACGCATTTGCTCTAAGTTATTGACGTTAAAGGCAGGAACACCATAGCTGTGTTCAGCGGCATGATCTAGAAGTTGACGTAAGGATATTAGGGCCATAAGACGCTCTCTGATTAGATTTTGAATAGTATTTTAAAAAACAGCTTGATAGCAATCATTTCACTGTATATTCGACCATACTGACCGTATATAAGCTAGTAAAAGTCTGAATGCTATTGGATATGATTATCACGCGGTGATTATAGCAAAAATTGTTCTGTCTTCGTAGCGGTTGACCGACTATTTGTCAGTCTATACCGTCTCTTGATGTCAGTTTAACTTTTATAAACTGTTACTTTATAAACTGCCACAATGACATATAACGCAAAAAGCCTTGGCAATCACCAAGGCTTTTCTAGTATTTTGAGGCTTATAAAGCAATGACCGTTTTTAGAATTTATTTACCAATGAGTATCTACCAATCGATATAATCCCATTAAATCAGTCATTATAGTGCTTAGTTATCGCGTAGCTTAGTACTGTTGCTCTGCATCAACTGCAACATCATTTGCGCCATCAGCAACAGCGTTAGCGCCATCAGCAACAGCTTCAGCAGTATTTTCAACCGCTGTGTTAGTGCTTTCAGCAATAGCATCGCCAGTGTTTTCTAGAGCGTCTGTCGCAGCTGCACCGGCAGTTTCAGCGCCTTCAGCGACTTCTGTACCAGCGTCTTGAGCAGCAGCTTCAGCTTCAGCAGCAGCAGCGTCTGTTTCAGCGGCAGCAGCATCAGCGTTTGCAGCAGCATCATCGCCAGCAGATTCAACAGCAGCTTCAGTGTTTTCTTCTGTTTGTTGGCTACATGCAGTGATTGCAAAGGTACCAGCAAGTACGCTAGCAAGTAATAAATGACGTTTTAACATAATAAACCTCTCGTAAATAATGCATGTCAAAATACATGGTCGCGCTATTTTATAGAGTGCGAATCAGACATGCAATAATAATTTTCAGTATATAAATAAATAATTACTGCTTAATAATAATCGATGGCTATTGCGCTTACTTATGTCAATAAAAACAAGCAAATCAACAGCCAAAATATTATTTTTACAGACTACCTTAGTTATTTAAAGTTAGTTGTACGTCTAATGTTACTAAGCTACAGAGTATCGTTAATTAGTTAGGCATCTATTTGCAGTGCAGCAACTGCTGGAAGTACTTTACCTTCAACAAACTCTAAAAACGCACCGCCACCTGTTGACATATAGCTCACACCATCAGCAACTTGATATTTATCGATAGCCGCTAACGTATCACCGCCGCCCGCGATAGAGAAACCATCGCTGTCTCTTACAGCAGTGGCTAATATCTGTGTGCCTTGTCCGAAAGCATCAACTTCAAAGACACCCACTGGACCATTCCATAAGATAGTTTTTGCATTGATAATAGCATCGGCAAGCTGCTTTGCGCTTTCTGGTGCGATGTCCAATATCATGTCATTGTCACCGATCGCATCAACTGATTTGATTGTTGCGGTGGCTTTTTGCAATGAGCCAGTAAAGTCAGCGAAATCGATGTCATTTTTATCAGTGACTACGACGTACTCAGGCAGCAAAATTTCAGTCTTGGTCATAATGTCACGTGCAGTATCGAGCAAATCTGCTTCGTACAAAGAGGCACCAACACCGTGACCTTGTGCTGCCAAGAAAGTATTGGCAATACCGCCACCAACGATAATCTGTGTGCAAACTTCAGCCAAGCTGTGTAGTACCTCTAATTTGGTAGACACTTTTGACCCACCAACGATGGCAAGCATTGGTTGTGCTGGCGTTTCAAGCGCTAGGCTCAAAGCATCAAGTTCAGCGGCTAACAATGGCCCTGCACACACAGTTTTGTCTGCTTGACGCATCGCTTGCGTAACGCCTTCTGTTGATGCCTGTGCACGGTGCGCTGTACCAAAAGCATCCATCACAAACACATCGCATAAATCAGCGTACTTTTTCGCTAACATGACATCGTTTTTCTTTTCACCGTCATTGAAGCGTACATTTTCTAATAGAACCACTTCGCCAGATTTTACATTGGCACCTTGGGTAAGGTAATCACTATTAAGACGTACAGGTGTCGATAGTTGCGAGCTTAATTTTTCCGTTAAATAGTCAGCGACTGGTGCCAATGAGTATACAGTTTCAGGATTGCCTTCTGTTGGGCGGCCTAAATGTGAGCAAACAATTACCGCAGCGCCTTTTTCGAGCGCCATTTTGATGGTAGGAAGACTGGCTTGCAAGCGCGCATCGCTCGTGACCTTACCGTCTTTGATAGGCACATTTAAATCTTCTCGAATCAAGACCACTTTATCCGTTAAGTTCAACTCACTCATACGCAAAAAATTCATTACCTGCTCCTATGCATCAATATATCTGTTAATTTGCGATTACTGTCGTTACTGATATGACTATTATAGTCAGCTCTATATAAATCAGATTCAGTGCTAAGCTCGATCAACTCACTATTTTGTAGCACTCTCGCTCGCCTGTCTTCTCGCTCGCCTGTCTTATAATCACGCTATCTTATAGCCAAGCTATATAGTCACTATCAGCTTTATTGCTTTTTAATATTTTTAGCGCTTGGCTCTGACACTTATTAAGCCACTCCGATGAGTCGATCAAGTAAGCAGAATTCAGCGGCGGTGTATTCTACCAGTTTTCTAACACAGTCTCACAAGCAACCTGTCACAAATTTCAGCACGTTTAAAATATTTAGTCCTTATCTTCAGAGCAATATTCGATGGCAACAATTGCCGTTGCTAGCTTTAAGCATAGTCAATAAACCGTAACATTTCGTGGTGGTACTCAGCAGTCAAGCTCTTTATGATAGAAACATTGACAATAAAAATAATCCATTAGGAGAAAATAATGAGCATCAACTTAGACACTGCTAAACAAAACTTATTAAAATTAAAAGATGAGTACGAATCTCGAATTGATAAGATAGAAGATCACATTCAGAATCCGCAAGATGATCTCAATGAACACTGGGAAGATCAGGCCATATCCTATCGTCAAAATGACATGCGTAAAAACTTAATGAGTGAAGCGCGTCAAAGCTTAGTCTATGTCGAAAATGCACTGAGTCGGATTGAAAACGGTACTTATGGCGAGTGCGAAGTCTGCGGTGAACAGATCGAAGAGCAACGCTTAGAAGCGCTACCCTATGCCACCTTATGTATGGAACACGCTGAGTAGCGCTGTCATATTAATACTCTACTGTAAGACTATTACTACTCTAAAACCTCTCTAATAAGAGTACTTCAAGTAGGTATTTTCCATTTAGAAAATGCCTGCTGCCATTCATGACAACGCTGCGCTATGTCTGCTGCTGGCAAATCCATGATATCTCCGACTACTGCCACAAGTGCAATGGGTAAATCTACTAAATCTGATACATTTTCTGCGGTTAGCCCGCCTATTACACAAATAGGTATGCCTTGCTGACACCCTTCCACAAGCTGCTGACGTGAAATGATATCAGCATTTGACTTAGTTGTAGAAGTAAATACAGCACCCATCGCAGCATAACTTGCGCCGTCATTTTTTGCTTCTTTAATCAGTTCCACATCACCATGGCAGGTACGACCAATTACTTGATGCGGTGAAAGGGACTGTAGAGCATCACCGATACTGCCGTCTGTTTGACCAAGGTGTACGCCAACGCCAAGCCTTTCGGCTAACTTCACGTCATCATTAATAACAACTGGCACGTTGTATGTTTTAGCTAACTCAACGATTTTTTGCGCCTCATCAAAAAGCTTTAAAGCTCCATCAGGCAGGCTAAGAGCTTGTTTACGACGAATTTGTAATAACGCAATCAATCCTGTCGATAAGGCTGCTTCTAGCTTTTGATATAACAGCTCAAACTCATCGTCGTTGGTCAGTAGATATAGCTTAGGTATAACTGAGGAGAATGGTGAATGACCCATAGCATGTATCCTTAATTCTTAAATTCAACACAATAAAAAAGCCGTTATATGATATAACAGCTTTTTTATACATTTAGAACCGATAGCTTATACTGTACGGCGTGTAGCCAAACTATTTAAGATATTTTTAGCATCACCCCAACGTGTTGCTGAGCTGTTTGCCCCTAAGATAACGATAATCGCAGGGCGATTGTTGACCCGAGTTTCCATTACCACACAACGTCCGGCTTCATTGATAAATCCTGTCTTAGAGATACCGATTGGATAGCTGCCGTCACGGACTAACGTGCTAGTATTACTGGCTTTATAGGTACGGTTACCACTTGAGTAGTTTGAGACAAAAAAGTCATAGCTCTTAGTGGTAGAAAAACGACGAATCACATCATAGTTACCAGCAGCACGTACCATCTTGACCAAATCTTTTGACGAAGCTACGTTGCGCTTATCAAGTCCAGTTGGATCACCAAAAAATGCTGTATTCATGCCCAAGTCCTGTGCTTTACGATTCATCGCACGCATAAAGGCATCATAGCCACCTGGGTAGTTACGTGCCAGACTCTTCGCCGCTGGATTTTCAGACTTCATCAACGCCATCAATAGCATCTCAGCACGGTTTAAACGATCACCTGATTTCAAACGTGAGCTTGCACGCTTTGGACCAACGAAATCTTCTGGATCAAGCGTGATTTCTTCACGCATATCAAGGCCAGCATCCAACACGACCATAGCCGTCATAACCTTAGTAATACTAGCCATTGGGCGCGCGATATCAGCATCTTTTTCGTAGATAGATTCGCCTGTTTCAGCATCAATCACCGCAACACTACGTGAATCGGTGCTAATCGGAATCATATCACTGCTACCGAAAGCCCCACGATAAGTAGTATTGTAGCGAGCACTATTGGTGTTATTACTACTCGCAAAACTATTAGTATTTGTAATATTGGTAGTACCATAGCCATTATCGACTTTCTTAATAGCAGAGCCATTAGACTTGTACATAATGTTGCGGGCTTCAGACAAGCTATCAGCGCCGCCCCAACTCAGGCGTGCACTAGAGGCAGTGTCAGTGCTACCATTAATTGTAAGTGCGGCTTGTGCAACACTGCCCAAACTCAATGAAATCATAGCAGCGATCAATTGCTGTTTGGTTAATGGTAGTTGCTTCATTATGCCTCCTGCTGTCGCTATTACGCCAGTTACATATTGTCTGACGCCAAAAACGTACGTAGCGTTTATAGATGTGTTTGTAAGTACTCACATAGAGCTTTTGTATTTTTAGTGTATCATGGTTTACATTTAAGTTTAATCTATCAAACTGATTTAGTGGTTTTTTTTGGCTTCATTCAAACTTTGCTACAACCAATTTATATTATAGAAACATCAATTCACACTGCAGCAATATAATTTAACTTCGAATGTTATGATTACTCGTATTTTGTTATATTAATCAGCGGTATTTTGAATATACGAAGATGACAGTAATGGTTGAAATATATTCGTTTTTTATACTATTTGGACCTAATAAAGCGTTCATTCTGACAATCAATAAAGAGTATGGTTATGATTAAAGTATTAGTGGTAGATGATCATGATTTGGTACGGATGGGTATTAGCCGTATGTTGTCAGACAGCCCCGATATTGAAGTAGTAGGTGAAGCAGACAGCGGTGACATGGCTATCAAACAGGCCAAACAATTACATCCTGATGTGATTTTGCTAGACGTCAATATGCCGAATATTGGCGGGCTTGAAGCAACCAAACGTCTGATACAACTCGACATGGGTATCAAGATTTTGGCGGTCAGTAGTATGTCTGCACAGCCCTATCCTTCAATGCTGATTAAAGCAGGTGTTAATGGTTACATCACCAAAGGCACGCCGCTTGATGAAATGATACGTGCGGTCAAAAAGATTTATCAGGGAGGTCGCTACTTCAGTCAAGATGTCGCTGAACAGTTAGCAGATGTTCTATTATCTGATAACGCCAACTCACCTTTTGACTTATTAAGTGACAGAGAAAAACAAGTGGCGATGATGGTTGTTAATTGTCAGAGCCCTCAGCAAATAGCCGATCAATTGTTTGTTAGCGTCAAGACCATTAATACGTATCGCTACCGTATTTATGAAAAAGTTGGGGTTGATAGTGATGTTAAATTAACTCATTTGGCCATTCGTCATGGTCTGATTCAACCATAAACCATTTTAGCGTTTATTCTATTACGGCCAGTTTATGAACCCTGCTACCAATCTTAGCTCTGCCATTACTCGTTATGTTCATCATGACGATACGCTTCCTTTGCCGCAATTACGTAAATTAGGGCTAATCTATAGCAGTTATCGTTTCGTCGTCAGCCTGTTTTCTATGCTCATGCTATACATCTCTGCTCGTACTGGTGATAGCGCGTCTTTACCGAGTTTTTTGCAACAAACGACTCTAAGCTTCTACGTCCTGTTAAGCTTGATATTGCTTGGGCTATTTTATGTTGTTAGAAAACATATGCGCCGCCAACTGGCATTCGGACTGGCCTTAGACGTTATTATATTAAGTCTGCTGCTCTACACGACAGGTAACCCTGATTTGCAGTTAACCATGCTATACATGGTGGTCGTCGCGGCCAGCTTTATGCTACTACATGGCTCGCAAGCATTGGTTATTACTTTACTTGCCATCATTCTCGTTATTTATCAGCAATTTTTTTACGCTATTGCTAATAGCATGAGTTTAGCTAATCTAGGCGATGCGCTACTGATGTCAGCGAGTTTTTTAGCAGTGGGCGGTTTGAGTTGGTCTATCTCTCAACGATTGGTACAGCTTGAAAAAGTCGCGGCAAACCATGCTAAGGAAGTCGAGCGACTAAACGTGATCAATCAAGAGGTTATCACGCAGATGGTGAATGGTGTTATTGTTATCGATAAGCAACATATTGTCTTAGCAAATCTTGCCGCACATCAGTTGCTGAGCCTTTCATTTGTCACGCCTGCCACGCCTGTCACAGCGCAGAATACCTTTGAAGATGTGAAAGAGAATCAAAACAAAGCGCTTCTCTCTAATTTCGAGCAGCAACTCAATGGACAGCATTCACAACTGTTTAATGCCTGCTTGTCGGTAGCATCTGGGCAGTCACGCGCTTTTACCTACGATGTGCCAGCTGTGGCAAATGCCTCAATATTTGGCAAATTACGTGTACAGATTATTCCACTAAAAGACGATAGTAAGCTTGTCATATTAGAAGATTTACGCCGTGAGCAAGCCAGTGCTCAACAACTGAAACTGGCTTCTTTAGGGCAATTAACTGCCAGTATTGCCCATGAAATCAGAAACCCATTAGCAGCGATATCGCAAGCCAGCCAGCTATTAATGGAAGATGTTGCAGAACAAATGGAAGATGACAGTGCATTAACAAGTGAATCGAATGCTGCCATAACCGGCAACCATGAGCTTTATGAGATGATATTTTCACAGACAAAGCGTGTAAACCGTATCATTGAGGATATTTTAAAGCTGTCTCGTCAGCAGACGGCTACCCAGCAGGTGCTCGAATTGGCTGAATGGATGCCATCGTTTTTGGAGAATTACTTTCAAGGACACGACATTTTTCTACGAATAAAAGCCAAACCCATCATATTATTTGATACTCATCAGTTAGAGCAGATATTAATCAACCTAATCAACAATGGCCTGCGTTATAGCAGCTATGCTCATCCCCACGCTTATGTGGAAATCGACATTTACTGCGCAGACAACGATGTTATAATCGATATATTAGATAATGGTAATGGTGTTAGTGTTGGAAATTTAGAACTTTTGTTCGATCCATTTTTTACAACAGATAAAGCTGGTACAGGACTGGGGCTCTATTTATCACAAGCATTTTGTGAAGCCAATCAAGCACGTTTACTCTACATTCCTGAACATGAGAAAACATGTTTTCGATTAATTGTACCTTCTATTAAATCTGATAATAAATTTCAAACTATCGAAGAAAACCTTACCTAAATTTACCCTTTGAAAGCTATTACGCCCATTTAGACCCAGCTATTGATTTTATAGCCATAAAATACGATGAGATGATGTATGACAACAACCGCGCTAGTCGTCGATGATGAAGTAGATTTATGTCGATTGATGCAAATTACCCTAACTAAAATGGGTATTAGAAGTGATGTGGCTTATACATTGTCGCAAGCAAGAACGTTTTGGCAAGACAATGACTACGATTTTTGTCTGACGGATTTAAAACTGCCAGATGGATCTGGACTGGAGCTGGTAAAAGAAATTAGCAATAGCTCTAATATTCCAATAGCGGTGATTACGGCTCATGGCAGCATGGATTTAGCTATTGAGGCATTAAAGCTTGGTGCCTTCGATTTTGTTAATAAGCCGCTAGAACTACCACGTTTGCGCCAACTGGTAGAGAATGCCATAAAAGTTATTCATCAAGACAACGAAGTACAAGCCACACCAGAATGCTCTCCTGAACAAAAAATGCTAGATAGTAGATTGATTGGTAACTCTGCTGTCATGCATCCCCTCAAAAATACTATTTTAAAGCTAGCACGCTCACAGGCACCTGTGTTTTTATCGGGCGCTTCTGGCACAGGTAAAGAAGTGGTCGCCAGATTGATCCATGATTTAAGTCCACGGCGTGATGGCAGCTTTGTACCAGTGAACTGCGGGGCGATACCATCGGAGTTAATGGAGTCGGAGTTTTTTGGTCATAAAAAAGGCAGCTTTACAGGGGCTGTCGCTGATAAACAAGGGTTATTCCAGCAAGCCAATGGCGGCACGTTATTTTTAGATGAAGTAGCAGATTTACCTTTAGCCATGCAGGTTAAATTGTTACGTGCCATTCAAGAAAAAACAGTAAGGGCAATCGGTGATACAAAAGAAGTGCCAGTAGACATCCGCATTTTGTCTGCCACTCACAAGGACCTGAGCCAATTGGTACAAGATGGTGCATTTAGACAAGATTTGTATTATCGCATCAATGTCATTGAGCTAAAGCTTCCAACGCTTAATGCACGTCGTGATGACATCCCTGTGTTGGCAGACCACTTTTTGGCTATGATTGCTGACGACTGGCAACTAGAGTCGCCGCCGTCATTGACGATGGAAGCCTGCGAACGCTTACAACGCCACGATTTTGCGGGTAATGTCCGTGAACTACGTAACTTATTGGAGCGTGCAGTTACGTTAGCTGAAACTTCATATATAGACGTTAGTCATTTAGGTCTTCCTGACATTGAACCTGAGCTTGTAAATACACAAGAGCAAAATCATAGCTCAGCTATCGATAGCTCTGAGCTACTTGCCCGTAACGTAGAAAATCAAATAGACGTTCAATCTACAGCCCAATCAACAAAGGACGGTGAGCAAGCCATTCAATCTAGCAATATGGCGACGCAGGTTGAGCAAAGAGCGACCAATTTACATCCCTATCGTACCAACACCAACCCCTACCCTTCAATGGTGCAGCATTCGTCAGCTAGTAATAACAGTTCGTCAAACAATGTAGCAAATACTTATGACGAAGAATCGCTCCTTGCCTCCACCGCCCAACAAGAAACATCTAAAGACATATCCGGTTTACAAGAATTGTTCGACGGTCAACTACCGCCTCAAGGATTAGAGCATTATTTACAGGAACAGGAGAAGCAACTGATTATCACTGCACTCAAACAAACTGGCTGGAACAAAACCCAAGCAGCTGAATTATTAGGAACCACCTTTCGCTCTTTACGCTACCGTATGAAAAAGCTCGAAATTTCTGAAGATGCGTTCGACTAGTTTCTTTTGAACGTCATCATCAAATATTTTTAAGCGTTGAATGGTATGTACTGTTAATTGAATGCTACGAAATTCTATTCTTTCGTAGCATTTTTTCTAACAAAGCGAATGCCAGAATCAAGTGCGCGCGCCTTTACTAATTCTAATGCTTGTTGCTCCCACGTATTCTCGCTGCCAGATAAGGTCACATCAGGTTCTACACCGATCTCGTCTATTTGTTTGCCTGCTGCCGTCATATAATTGGCCACAGTCAATTTGACGGCTTGCTCATCGTTTAACGGTATGACCGATTGTACTGAGCCCTTACCATAGCTAACTTCACCGATAATAGTAGCGCGTTTTTGTGCTTGTAAACTACTGGCAAGCACCTCTGCTGCTGATGCTGAATAGCGGTTTTGCAATACCACTAATGGCAAAGGTTTAAGTATCGCATCACCTTGGGTCGATAGTACCCGTGATTTATTTTGACGTGCTTGCACCTGCACCACATCAGTATCATCCATAAATAAACTGGCCACGCTCACTGCTGATGTCAGTACGCCACCTGGATTATCACGCATATCTAGTAAAATTCCTGATATAGGAGCGTTTAGGTTAATTAAACCTTCTAGTAACTTCTCAAGGCTGTTGTTTTGAAACGCCGGTAATTTGACAATGGCAATACCATCAACCAGTTTGGTCTCGACAATCTGCGGATGACTATTATTACGTTGCAGCGTTGTTGTGTGCTTACGGCGGCCAGCTTTAGAAGTAATGATATCTACCTGCGTACCAGCGATACCCGTTAAGAGCTGCTCAACATCATTGACCTGTCGCCCTTCGTCTAGCTTAAATTCATCAACTTGATGCAAATAATCACCAACTGCGATGCCTTTTTTGTCTGCAGGTGAGTCATCGATAACCTCTGTCACAACCCAATAACCTGCCTCTGGTCGGTAATTAACCTTAATACCAATATCACCAACGTCACCCTCAGTAAAAGCACGCAGGTTCTCATAAGCTTCTGCGTCCAAAAACTCAGCATGGCTGTCAAGTTTGGTCAGCATACCGCTCATCGCATTGCTAAATAACTCTTCGTCATTGACCGCATCGACGTATTGACGACGTACTAAGTCCACCACAGCCACAAATGTCTTTAGCGTCTCAGGAGAGATAGCATTTAACGATACTTGTGCAACTTCTGCTGGAATGTCCGTATCAATATCATCGGCATCATCTGTTAGAGCGCTTTCATCTGGCACACTATCTATCGAGTCATCTGGCTCATCGGCGACATCTAACATATCAGCAATATTCGATAAATTATCAGCGTCGTTTTCATCCGCTATCTCATCTGCATTTAGACTAATGAGCTGTAAACCGTTTGTAGGATTATTATTTGTAGAAGCTTCCACTGCTGCTTGTGCATTTGCGCTAATCGTACAACCAAGCACACCTATTAAAATTGCAGGCTGCAAAACCATGGACGCGACTGACGCCCTCCCTACTGATTTACTTAACCCTTTGGATAAAAAAGAACGTGCAAAAGAAATAGGCTGCATAAAAGAACTCATTTAAATAATAGAGAATACGAATTTATCGTTATATAGCGATTTATAAGATAGCACCAAACGCATATTTCGAACTAGCATAGTATTGCAAGTAAATTAAGTAAAATGTATCACAAAAAAAGGAAAGGATAATAGGTTATCCTTTCCTTTTCGATATCTTCTAGTACAGCTGTCAAATCAGTATAAACCACAGTCATTCAAGTACTGTAGTTTAATTCGACTGGCCTAGACTGCTGAAACCAATAAGCTCTCACCTGTCATCTCAGCAGGGGCATCGACATTCATCAATGATAAAATAGTCGGTGCCACATCACTAAGTTTACCGCCGCGGCGTACTTGCAGCTTTTGCTCACCTACGTAAATTAATGGTACATGCTCTGTCGTATGCTGTGTATGTACTTGACCACTTTCATAGTCTTGCATCTGCTCGCAGTTACCATGATCGGCTGTGATAAGCATGTCACCACCAGCAGCACGCACCGCTGACTCGATACGGCCAACACATACATCCAAAGCCTCTACCGCTTTTACCGCTGCATCAAAGATACCCGTGTGCCCAACCATATCACCATTGGCATAATTGACCACCAATACATCATATTGACCAGACTCAATTGCTTCTACTAATTTATCAGTGACTTCAGGCGCGCTCATCTCAGGCTGTAGATCATAAGTTGCAACGTCTGGAGATGGCACTAAAATACGAGTTTCACCCTGATACTCTTCTTCGCGGCCGCCACTAAAGAAGAACGTCACATGCGCATACTTTTCAGTTTCAGCGATACGTAGCTGGGTTTTTCCTTGATCTTGCAAGTACTCTCCCAATGTATTGGCCAAAGACGTTGGGTAATAAGCAATGCTGGTTTTTGGATTATCAGCTAGGACATCTGAATACTTAGTTAGCATCACAAATGCCGCCAGTTTTGGCTGTTTTTGACGTGCAAATCCAGAAAACTCATGATCTGGCAAGACAAACGCTTGGGCAAGTTCACGAGCACGGTCAGCACGGAAATTCATAAAGATAAGTGCGTCGTTATCATTAACAGTATATGGCACTTCATCACGTCCAATTACGGTCGTTGGACTGACAAACTCATCGGTCTCACGCGCTTTATAAGCAGCTTGGACAGCACCATCTGCCCGTGTCGATAGACGATCAGCTTTACCTTCAGTAATCAACTCATAAGCTTTTTGCACTCTATCCCAACGATTGTCACGATCCATTGCATAGTAGCGACCGATGATACTTGCAATCTGTACGCGGCCACCTTCGTAATGAGCATTCAACTTATTGATATAATCACGCAGACGATTGATATACTTATCAGCAGATTTAGGCGGGGTATCACGGCCATCTAAAAAGCAATGAATAAAGACATTCTTGGCACCATGGACCAATGCTGAGTGACACATACCTTCGATATGGTCTTGATGAGAGTGAACACCGCCATCAGAGAGCAAGCCCATAATATGGACATTACCGCCACGTTCATTGGCCGCTTTTACCGCATTGACCAATGCTTCGTTCTTATAAAATTCACGATTGGCAAGCTCACTTGAGATACGAGTTGAGTCCTGATAAAGAACACGCCCTGCCCCTAAATTCATGTGACCGACTTCTGAATTACCAAACTGACCATCTGGCAAACCAACATCTTCCCCTGAAGCAGAAATAAGCCCATGAGGGTATTGCTGATAAATCTTGTCTAAATTTGGCATATTGGCTGCAGCGATGGCATTATCTTTATCTTCTTCACGATGACCAAAGCCGTCCAATATCATCAAGACATGCGGTATCTTTTTATTCTGTGCACCGTCTTGGTTATTGCTAAGCTGTGTATTATTATCAATAGAGTCTGATGCTTGTTGGGTACTGGTCATATATTACCGCTCCTCGAGTGAATGAACGCCTATAATGCTGTGTAAGGGAATATAAAGCCCTCTATATTAACACACATCTTGAAATAGCTGAAAAACTGAGCATTTTTCG
The DNA here is from genome assembly GCA_913061175.1 of uncultured Psychrobacter sp. Taxonomy (GTDB): domain Bacteria; phylum Pseudomonadota; class Gammaproteobacteria; order Pseudomonadales; family Moraxellaceae; genus Psychrobacter. Next base: position 5,844 of record CAJXUF010000013.1, on the reverse strand, counting down.
TGAGTTTATGAATAATTTTATAGGGTTATCTTGCGATGATTTTTCTATATAATATAATATGAATGCGGCCAATCAACCAAGCTACGTATCAATCTGTAATTCAGACTTGCAATCACTCTTTTCATTGGTTAAGATAAAACTATTCTGAAGTGTTGGCTAGTAGATGTTTATTCCCTGAGCCGATAATGCTTTACCAGGATGTGGTACCTATTGTCTCATTGTGTATGCCTGCACCGCTTGCGGTGTATCAGGAAACCTGCAGAGATGATGACGCATCCGCCCTGAACTTCACGGTTCATGGGTCACCATCTTACAGCGGCACTTCGGTTGTTTCATTCGGTTAGTAAATATATTTCTTATAATTTGTTCACTACCACCAAAAAGCCCCTTTCGTCATCGACTAGAGGGGCTTTTTTTATGCTTACGATTTAACTGAATAGTTATTCGTCATTAGCAGACTTGGTAATTTTCTTTACATCTTTAGGGATGTTTTTGGCAGTACCATCAACCGTAGTATGCTGTTTAAACACATCACCAAATGGGTTTTGCTGCTGTTGACCAAATGGATTTTGACCATTCATGCCACCTGCACCACCGAACGGGTTTTGACCGCCCATGCCCCCAGCACCGCCAAACGGATTTTGACCACCACCCATTTGACCACCCATCTGCTTGGCCATCATTTCCATCATCTTTTGCTGATTATTCATGACGTAATTATTGGCCAAGTCTTTTAGCTTTTTCTGCACAGGTGGCAATACGACCAACAGCGCCATCAAATCACTAAGTACCCCAGGAATAAGCAGTAAAATACCAGCAGCTGCCATCGCGATACTCTTAATCATCGTGGTCTCTGGCGGACGCATCGCAGGGTTCATCATGCCACCAGCTTTCATTTGCTGCGCCATTGGATTAAGAGCAGCCATACCTTTGCGCATCAAGGAGATACCGATAACCGCGGCGATAATAAACCACATAAACACCCACCAGCCGCTCATAAACTGAGCAAGCAAATACCACAGTAGCATCTCGATAATAAACCAAACGATGGCTATACCAACTATCTGACCCATAAAGTGTCGTCCTATAAAATAAAAACCAATAAATTGAGCGCCATGAAAATTAAAATGGCTAACATATGATGTATATGGGGATTGGTTGCTATACTATCAAACTTAAGGCTAATTTTTAAGCCATATAGTCGGTACGATATAATTTGGATACAAGTAAAGTGAGCGACAGTACTACGAGTAGCATGCTGAGCAAGTCTGACTCCGTATCCGATTTATATAGGATTGAATATAAAATGACAGGTAAGCAAGACGGAATATTATGGCAATTATTATAGGAATTGACCCAGGGTCACGCATGACTGGTTATGGGATAGTACAGCAGACAGGTGACAAGCTGACCTATATTGATGCAGGGACGATTCGCACAGATACCAAAGAGATGCCTGAACGCCTCAAACGTATCTTTAATGGATTAACGCGTATCACACAGCATCACTTGAAATACGCAGATGAGCCTATCTATACAGCGATTGAGCAAGTATTTATGGCAGAAAACCCTGACTCTGCGCTTAAGCTTGGGCAAGCACGAGGTGCAGCGATTGCCGCGATGGTTGCACTAGATTTAGAAGTATCAGAATATACGGCTCGGCAAATCAAGCAAGCAGTCTGTGGCTATGGAGCGGCGGCCAAAGAACAAGTACAGGAGATGGTGTGCCGGATATTAGCGTTAGAAGTCGTACCGCAACAAGATGCTGCAGATGGTCTTGCCTGCGCCATCTGTCATGCTCACTCAAGCCATTCAATGAATAAGTTAATATTGAATAGCGCCATGCGTGGACGCGGTGCTTCTAAGAAGAAAGGCCGTTGGCGTTTGACCGAAGAAGATTTGGGTAACTTACGTTAAAGATCAGCGTTGAAACAGAAACGCGTCAAAATAGATAAACAGCAAAGTAGACATCCCATAAAAAAACACGCGCTATTAGACGCGTGTTTTTTATGACTATGAACATTTCAAATGCTCAAACTATAATAAGCTACTCTACAACTGCACTTTCAATGACAGCATCTAATATATAAGCATACTTTTCATCAGCAGTATCATCTTTAGTTGGCTCATTAGTCTCTGATAATTCATCGATGTTTAGCGGATAGCGTTGTAAGCGTAATACTTCTTCGTGTTTGCTGTCATGCTGATAGCCATCGATCTCACCAACGAATACTCGCCACTGTCCTTCGTGAGTTTTAATACCTTGATCATTGTAGGTGATAGGTTTAACTTGTAGACACTGCTCAGAGTTACTTGCTTCGCAAGGTACAGTTTCGGAGTTTACTGCCCAAAATACTGTTTCACCCTTACTGTTATATTTCGCTTGTGCAGTAAGCCTACCATTCCAAACCAGAGTTACATCATCGTCGGTAAACTGGGTTAATACTGGATTATCGCCTTGATCAATTTTGAACTCACTACTGCCCTGCATCAATGTATTCAAGGTGTTTTCAGCCACATCTAGCTCGCCACAAGACATCTTCGTACTCATACCCTCTTCAGTAGTTAAGGTATGCCCTTTTAACTGATAGCCAGCACTAATCGTATTACAGCCTACGCTATAGCTTAGCGTGTCTTGCCCTTGATACTGGTTGAAGGCAAGCGTTACCTGACTGTTGATATTCGCAAATTCAGCCATAGGTTGTTCATTGGCGTCGACTGCATTTACTAACGTCCAACGATGATGAGATAAGGTAGTCGTCAGCTTGTCTTGAACAGTTAATTCAACAGGTTCTGATTCGTCTGATGTAGGGCTCATACTAGATACCAGACCTTCACTTACGGCTAAGTCTGTCATCTCACCAGCTTCATCACCCTCTAATGTATCATTTACACTAGACGCCGCTTCTTTTTGACACGCACTTAGCGTCAGACTAACTGCCATCATACTGGGTAATAGCAGTAATTTTAACGTTGGCTTATTTCGGCTACCTACCATATTACATACCTCTTAGTAAGCTTGTACAACTTATCTCGCGTACCATCTATGTTTTGAAAACCTATTCAAAAAAGTCATAATTTAAAAGTATTCTTCTTAAATAAACGTTTTAAAAACATAATTGATATAACTAAGCTAGATTAACCACTATAACCTTGGCACTATTAACCTATGTAACGAAATGTTGATTTTTATTATATTTCATAAAAAAACAGCTAACGATTGAGGTTAGCTGTTTTGCTTTATAGCGATCAATTTATCGGATAGGTTAATAGATAAATTTTATGATTTAAACTATTTTTCTAGAACCTTTTAGTCATCCACACTGGCAGGTTTGGCTTTAGCCATATTTTTAATACTGAAGCGTTCATTCATCTTTTGATAAAAACGAGCTAAGTTTTCGCCTTGTTCATTAGGATTGATCTTCAATACTTTACCAAAATCCAAGCTTAGATATAGTACGATATCCGCAAAACTTAATTGCTCACCTACTAGGTATTCACGACCTTCTAGTATCGTCTCAAAGTACACCATGGCTTTAACAGCACGAGCAATTGATGGTGCGACGAACTCTGGCACTTGCTCAATACGTTGTGCTTTAGATGGATGACTGTGCTGAAACGCGAGCATCAAGTTATACATCACCTCAAACTCTGCAACACGGCGCATAGAGCAAACTTGCGCACGCTGTACCACATCATTACCCATGACCGAACGCTCACCATAAACACGATCCAGATACTCACAAACTGCCTGCGAATCATTCAGTACCGTACCATCATCTAAGGTCAAAACAGGTACAGTCTGCATCGGATTCATTTGCGTAAAGGCTTCTGACATTTGCTCATTTGCCGCAAAATCAATATCAATCACATCAACATCATCCATATCATCGACATCGATACCTTTTGAAGCCAATAAGATAAGCGCTTTACGCGGATTGGGCGCTGTACGGGTAATATATAGTTTTTTCATAGCAAACTCCTTGTAAGAATGATTGGACAGCGATTTGACGCTGATACGCTTTATTATGGTTGTTGTACTAATAACCACAAATATTGATACGCTATACCACAGTTATAGCCTAATCTGGCCATCATGGCAAAGTCTTATTAATCATAAAGTAGAAATAATAAAAGCCCCATAACCTTGAGTTATGGGGCTTTATTTAATCACATTTATACATCAGTCTAATTATTTGTTTGGTGCAGGCGTGGTACGTAGATACGGCTTAATCTCTTTGTGACCTTTTGGATATTTTGCAGCGATATCTTCGTTTTTCACACTTGGTGGAATGATTACGTCGTCACCATCTTTCCAGTCTACAGGTGTTGCAATGTTATATTCATCCGACAACTGTAATGCGTCAATTACACGGATAATTTCATCAAAGTTACGGCCACAGCTGGCAGGATATGTCAGCGTTAGACGAACTTTTTTGCTTGGATCAATGATAAAGACGCTACGTACTGTATGAGTGCTGTCGGCATTAGGATGCATCATGTCATATAGCTCAGCGACTTCTTTGTTAGGATCAGCGATGATTGGGAAGTTCATATCTGTGCCTTGAGTCTCACCGATATCGCTCGCCCACGCTTTGTGATCTTCTAGGCTATCAACAGAAATACAAATCGGCTTTACATTGCGCTTTTGGAACTCGCCATTTAATGCAGCGGCGCGACCAAGCTCAGTGGTACATACTGGCGTGAAATCTGCTGGATGCGAGAAAAAAACGACCCAATGATCGCCTGCCCACTCATGAAAATTGATGTCACCTTCTGTGGTTGTAGCGTCAAAATTTGGTGCGGTATCACCTAAACGTAAATGTGCCATGCTTGATTCCTTAGCTATGTGAATGAACGCTTATATCGACACGTCGGCCTCGCGTTCTATTATTATCATCGACGTGCTCAGCTATCAAATATAACATAAAGCACATCCGTAAAAACTGACTTTATCTTAACAAACTGGTTATGAATGTCTTGTGACGGATTGTAATGCGGTTATTCCATTTACCTCTAAGCTGATGGACAAATTTTTTAATGAATTTTATGGGCAAGTAGCTTTGATAAATAATTAAACCACCATCCCTGCACCCCATAAGCAAAACTCGCACTATAATCATACTTAACTTTATAATTGCACATAAAAAAGCCCATTCCTAGCGTACTAGAAATGGGCTAACTTGCAAACTACTATTGTTCAGTATTATTTCAAAATATCTATTTGGATAAGGATACTTTTAAATACTAAGCCAACATAAATTAAGCTGGCTTATAACTATCACGTAAGCTAACGATTTGGTTAAATACTGGCTTATCAGTGCTATGATCTTCGCTATCAGAGATGAAGTAACCTTCACGCTCGAACTGGAAACGCGTGCCAGCATCTGCATTGACCAAAGATGGCTCAACCACTGCATTTAGCTCAGTGAGCGAGTTCGGGTTTAGCGCTTGATGAACATCAGCGACGCCACTTGGGTCCTCAGCACTGAATAGCTGCTCGTACATACGTACGGTCGCTGGCACACCTTGACTGGCTGATACCCAATGAATCACGCCTTTGACCTTACGCCCTTCAGGGTTATTGCCCAAAGTAGCAGGATCAATCGTCGCTTTTAGCTCAACGACATTGCCATTTTCATCAGTGATATGTTCAGTGACTGCTAGTACGTAGGTGTTACGCAGACGAATCTCTGGCTTTTCTGGAGAGAGACGCTTGTAGCCTGCAGGTGGCTCAATTTCATAATCACCTTGGTCAATGTATAGCGTTTCGGTAAATGGGATCTCACGCTCACCCTGTCTCTTATACACATCTGACGCTGCCGACGATATGCAGTGTGTAGA
>CAJXUF010000012.1 GCA_913061175.1 uncultured Psychrobacter sp. | reverse complement strand
GAGATAGGAGTCCGTCTCGTGGGCTCGGAGATGTGTATAAGAGACAGAAATAATGTATCGCTAACGCGCCAGTCTGATAAAAGTGAGGCATCTAGTAGTGAGCCTGCCAAAGACGCTGGCGGATTTAGTGCAGCGGATGGTCAATTGACTTGGGTTGGTGGTGAGGTAGGCTATCCTAGTGGTGGCAAAGTTTTTTATATTACGATGCCTGCTCTAAGAGCCGAGCTTAGTACAGAGCAGAAAAACAATAGAGATTTGCTGCATATCAATTTATTGAACAATCAAGATAAGCGTTTGGGAGATCTGTATCTCGATAGCGATAATATGCTCGATGTCAGTTTGACGCAGCGCTTGCTAGAGAACATGCCTGAGTATAAAGGACAGGCTCCTCAAGATACGCCAGTTGTCAGTGTGCGCCAGCCATTGCTAGCTGGTTTGGGGGCGAACTAAATGCTTAATATTGCCGCAAGCCTAAAACCTGTTATCAATACTCTCAATCGCTTTTCAGCTTGGCTATTGTTGTTAGCCATTGCTTGGCTATGTTGGACAGCCGCCCGTCTTTTATGGTTATTACTAGCAGCACCTCTAGCGCCTGCATTGCCTTTAGCGCCTCTACAGAATAATGCCAAATCCACCAACGATTATAGTGGCTTATTTGCAATCTTTGCTGATCCCGATCCTGTTACCACAGCCGTGCAACCACCTCCCAACATTGAGCTCAAAGGCGTACTACTAGCCATACCTGAGAGCATGTCTTCCGCCTTATTGAATGTCAATGGCGAAGTCAAAAATTACCGCATCGGTGATGGACTAAAAGACAGCGATTATACGCTCGTGGCTGTTGACTGGAATTCAGTCATTATCGCTGATGCTAACGATAAAGAAACCGTTATTAAAATGCCAGAGGCGATGCCATTAGACCAAAGTGATATGCTAGCGAGCGGAATAAGTAATCAGCGTTTGCCAAACAATAGCATGTTGCCTACAGCGCCCCAGCCAATACAAAACGCTGTTCCTGAGGCAAAAAGGACAACTGGCGCAGACACTTCAAGTAATCCACAGTCAGCTATCGAAGAAGCGGTTACGGCCTTGCAAGAAAACCCTGCCAGTTATCTAAGTAGGATGGGTGTGATGGCATCAGGTGAAAGCTACCAAGTTACAGCGGCGATGCCTGCTGGCCTACGTAATCGTTTAGGGTTAGAGCCGGGCGATAAGGTACTGACCGTCAACGGACAGAGCGTAGGTAATAATCCGGCGCAAGATGCTAGTGTACTTCAGCAAGTACAACAAGCAGGTGAAGCGCAGATAGAGGTTCAACGTGGTGAGCAAGTTATTACGATTCGCCAGCAGTTCTAGCAAGGTAGGTTTTTAGCAAAATTGCTCCCTAAACACTCAGCATATAGCAAGCAATATCATTGTAGGTAATCATCAATATGGTAAGTTTTCAGAATTTTTCAGCCACGCCTTTGTACTGTAGCCTGCAGCGTTTGATGCGCCTGTGTCGTCCACTTTGTCTAGCAGTACCTTTATGGGCTGCTGGTGTTGGTCTTGCCAATGCTGAGAGCTGGAAAGTCAATTTACAAGATGCTGATATCAAAGCCTTTATCAATGAAGTTGCGACCATCACAGATCAAAACTTTGTGCTCGATCCACGTATCAATGGCAATGTGACAGTCATCTCTAACAAAGCCCTGTCCCGTGATGAGATCTATCAGTTATTTCTGAGCGTGATGCAAGTGAATGGTATCGCTGCGATTGAATCGGGGACGACGACAAAACTGGTGCCAGATAATATTGCTAAGCAATCTGGTGTGGCAGTTGATTTACGCGGTGATAGTGTTGGCGAGTCGCTCGCTACTCGAGTTATTTATTTGACCAACACCCAAGCTGCAGAGGTGTTAGGGGTTATTCGCCCATTGATGCCGCAGTCGGCTCACGCGGCCGCTGTACCTGGTGTCAATGCGCTAGTATTGTCCGATAGAGCAGACAGCCTTAACCAACTGACAGCCCTTATCCGTGATTTAGACAGCAATGTGAATGACAGTTTGCAAGTGATACCGCTACGCCACGTCGATGCCGAACGTATGATGGAGTTGATTAGCGCCTTAGTCTCAAGTGCGGGTAGTGGACAAGCTCAAGGTGGCAACAATCAGCTAAAGGTGATTGCTGATACGTCGAGCGATAGACTGCTAGTCAAGGGCAGTCCTGAAATGATTGCCAAAGTCCAAGAAATGGTCAATCAATTGGATACTACGCCGACCAGACGTTTAAGTGGTTTACGTGTCTTTCGTTTAAAGTATGCTAGTGCTGGTCATATCGCCGATATGTTACGCGGTTTACTTGCTAATCAATCTATCAATAGTGCTGGCGCGACCTCGACATTAGAATCAGCCTCACTAAATGATGTAAGCAGCACAGGCGCCGCAATTAATAATGCAGCTAGCGATAGCCTAGGTAGCAGTGCGGCCGCTGTGTCGACTAGCAGTACAAGTGGAACAAGCACAGGAGTGGGCGGTCGTCCGTTTAGTATTATTGCCGATGAAACTCAAAATGCCGTTATCGTCAATGCCGCACCTGAGCTAATGTTTGAGATTGAAGATGCGGTCAACCAATTAGACAGTCGCCGCGCACAAGTATTAATTCAAGCCGCTATTGTTGAAGTGTCAGGCGATGATGCCACCCAGCTAGGCGTTCAATGGGCGCTAGGTAACGCCAATAGTGGCTATGGAGTGGTCAATTTCAATAATGTGGGAGCCAGCGCGACGACGCTTGCGGCGGCTGCTTTAGCAGGGACGAGTACGGCAGGTATTAGCGCTGCTGCCAGCTCTATCGCAGGTGCATTGATAGGCATTGGAGACAGTCGTAAAGACAGTCAGGGCAATACAGAGTTTTATGGCGCTATTTTACAGGCTCTTGACTCATCTACCAGCGCCAACTTGCTATCCATGCCATCGATTTTGACATTGGATAATGAAAAAGCCAGTATCTTGGTTGGTCAAAACGTACCTTTTGTCACAGGTTCTTTTACCACTAGTGGCAATAATTCAAACAACCCATTTCAGACAATTGATCGTCAAGACATTGGTATTAATCTGAATGTTATTCCTCATATTGGTGACAATGGCACAGTACGTTTAGAGGTATCGCAAGAAGTCTCGTCAGTGGTACCAGGTAGTACGGGTAATGCCAGTGGGCTAATTACCAATAAAAGCCTTATTAATACGACCATTCTAGCGGATGATCAGCAGACGATTGCCTTGGGCGGCCTGATGCGTGATAACACCACCACACGTCAACAGAAGGTTCCTGGATTGGGCAATGTTCCAGTTATCGGTAGACTCTTTCGTTCTGACAACGACAGCACCCAAAAGAGCAATTTGATTATCTTTTTACAGCCGACTATTTTACGTGATGGCGGCGCGGTAGCGAGTGTGACTGAACGCAAATTTAATCAAATGCGAGTGTTGCAGTTGGTCATTGATAAAAACGGTACGATTAAGCAATTACCATTGAGCGGCACTGAAGGTTGGAATGGTAATGTCAGTGCAGATTACGAGCTTATGCCGCTTAATCCTCTTATCCCTAAACGTGATCAAGCGCCAAAATCTACTTCGCAAGGTTTTACGAGAGTAGATAGTCCTAATAGCGGTATCACGACCTATCCTCTTAATCGTTAAAATATTAGCCGTATATATAACGGTTAATATGATTCAACTGACATAAGTTAATGTACGATGTGATAGACGATAGTTACATCGTACATTAGCTTGCGTATTCATAACACAGATAAACATAGCTGCTTTTATATTTGGGTATATTGGTTACTAATAGAATAATGAGTTACGTATCATGTTTTTCACTATAGTAAATCAGAAACTAAGATGACAGATTATAAGAATACAAAAAAGTGGTTTTTACTGAGTGTGGCTGCAACTGCGCTATTTCTCATCCCTAGGCGCAGTAGTCGAAAGGATAATACGAAGACAGTAAGTAACCATGATACCGTATCTGAGAGCAGTATTAATGATGCTCGTGAGAATGCAGCTTGTAAGTAGAAGCTAGTAATTAAAAAGTAGAAGATTAAAAATGCGTCTATAGCAATCTATCATTTAATTCTATGTTCTGAAAAATCAGTTTTGGAGTCTATTGATGTGTGGCAACAAATCAGCGACCATTGCTGAGAGAACAAACGCTAGAGAAGTTTTAAAAAATGTCTATCCTCTTATAGATACGCATACACATTTTGATGCTCCAGTGTTCGACAATGATCGCAGACAACAGGTAGAGCAGGCTTATAGTCAAGGTATTCGTCACTTAGTGCTAGTAGGTTATTTATATCAGTATTTTGATCGAATGTATGATACTCAAGATTTCATTAATAAAATGTCGCAGTCGTCTGTGATAAAGGTGAATAGTAAAGATAAGTGCGATGTTGCAGCCTATATCGCGCTCGGTTTGCATCCTTTTTATATTGAGCAGCATACCGATGATCATTTGATACAACTTGAACAAATGGTGGTGGGTCGTCGTCCATTAGCTATTGGTGAGATTGGACTAGACACCTTTACAGATATAATGAAGCAGCCTGATATATTTGCTAAACAAAAAAGGTTCTTTGCGGCGCAGTTGGATATAGCAGTGGCCCACAATCTGCCAGTGATGCTACATATTCGTAAAGCGCATGCTGAAGCGCTCGCAATATTAAAAGCGCATAAATATGATGCGCATAAATTAGGCGGTATTGCCCATAGCTTTAGCGGTGGCGAACAAGAGGCGAAGGCTTTTGTAAAATTGGGGTTTAAGCTTGGTGTTACGGGTCAGATAACCAATCCGAATGCCAAAAAACTGCGCCGTGCTATTCAAGTAGCAGTTGAGAGTCATGGCATCGAATGCTTGGTCATTGAGACGGATTGTCCAGATATGACACCTATTATGTGTCAGATAACGGATGATACTGATTCACATAATAGGAATGTACCAGCCAATCTGCCATGGGTATTAGCAAGCTTGAGTGAGCTATTAGAAATACCACATGATAAACTTGCTAAGCAGTTATGGCAAAATAGCTGTGATGCTCTGAAAGTAGACTGGGCTTATTCAATGTAACTGTGCTACTTATAAGAAAAGCATAGCTGTAATTAGAAGCTAAAAAGTATGAGCCGTATAAATGACAACCAAAATATTTTAAAAGAGAATTTGATCTGTTATGAGTGACACGCGACAATTTGAACAACCAAAATCCGTCGAAGACAGTCTTGCACAAAACGAATCGCGCCAACAAGATGAGCAGTACGATCGTCGTTTTCAAGGTACACGGACACTATATGGTACCTCTGCGGTTGATACTTTTTCGGCAGCTCATGTCTACATTATTGGTGTAGGAGGGGTGGGCTCTTGGGCAGCAGAGGCGCTGGCTCGGACAGCAGTGGGAACGATTACGTTGATTGATTTGGATGTATTGGTTGCTTCTAATGTCAATCGCCAACTGCCTGCATTGGACAGCACATTTGGTCAAAGTAAAATTGAAGCAATGGCAACTCGTATTAGAGAAATTAATCCCACAGTAACGTTAAATTTAGTCGATGACTTTTTGACAGTAGATAATGTCGCCACACTCTTACCAAGTCGTGAAGCAGTCAAATTTGCCAATGCTCAGGGTAAACCGATTGTTATTTTAGACTGTGTAGACGATATGAATGCTAAATTAGCAATCGCTTTACACTGTCGTTTTAATAAACTAAAGTTGGTCTGTGCGGGCGGTGCAGGTGGTAAGATAGATCCAAGTCAGATTAGAGTAAGTGATTTGCGTGACTGTTATCAAGATCCACTACTTGCCAAGTTACGCAACAAGTTACGCCACGAGAAAGGCATTAACAGTGCTTTAAAAGAAAAATTTGGTATCAAATGTGTCTATTCGACAGAGCCGCCAATTGTAGATAAGAGCTGTCAGACAGGTGGTCTACAGTGCGGTGGTTATGGCTCAGCAGTGGTCGTTACGTCAGTAGTGGCGATGATTATGGTGAGTGAAGCATTACAATTATTAATAAGACAGACGAGTCGTAACTAATGCGTCTGATATTATTTAATGGAGTTTACCTTGTCTATGTCTAACTCGCCAAAGCAGAGCTACCCTGTCGCGGTAGATGAATCAGAGCGTATTAACAAGCTAAAAAAGTATCAGGTACTCAATGAAGATGATGAGCCTGCATTCGATCGGCTAGTCGCGCTGGCAAAGCTGTTCTTTGATGTACCAGTAGTTACGATTACCTTTATGGATGAGGAAACCCAATATCTAAAACCAGCTTGCACATTTGAAGATGCGCCTGAGAGTATAACCAAAGGACCACGTGATACGGCTTTCTGTAATTATACAATATTGTCTAATGAAGTATTGATAGTACCAGATACATGGAACGACAGTCGTTTTAGCCAGAACCCTATGGTCACAGGTTTCCCATATTTACGATCCTACATTGGGGCACCTATTATTTTGTATGAGGACAATAAGAATTACCGCCTAGGGACTTTATGTCTTATGGATACGAAGCCTAATCATAATTTTAGTGAGCAGCAATCAGAGATATTAGTAGAGTTTGCAAAAATGGCAGCTGATGCTTTGCAGTTGCAAGATAAGCAACGTGATGCAAAGCACGCTAATGAAATGAAATCGAGCTTTTTGGCTAATATGAGTCATGAGATTCGTACACCGATGAATGGAATTATCGGTATGGTAGATATGTTAGGTGATACCGATCTTAGTGATGAACAGCGAGAATACGTTGATAATATTAAGGTTTCTAATGAGCATTTGATGGTCATCATTAATGGTATTTTGGACTTATCGAAAGTCGAGTCTGGAAAAATGACGATTGATTCTATTCCATTAAATTTATCTAGCTTATGTAATGAAGTCGTCAGTTTGTTTGCTATAAAGGCGCGCCAAAGAGGCTTGACTTTAGATTATCATTATACTGAAACATTATCGCCCTACGTTAAAGGGGATTCTGTACGGCTTAAACAGATTATCGCAAATTTAGTCAATAACGCGATTAAGTTTACGCGGGAAGGTGGTCGAGTAAGCATCGATGTCAAACATATGGACAATTGCTACTGCCCAGATAACATTGCCGAAGATGTTATCAGCACTGGTCTAAAAGACGAAGCAAGTAAAATAGAAGGCGACAGAACTGGTCAAAATATGACTTTGTGTATAGAAGTTAAAGATACAGGAGTGGGCATTAAACCAGAATCGTTAGAAGCTATATTTGATGCTTATGATCAAGCAAACAAATTTACCCATCGTCTTTATGGTGGTACTGGACTTGGACTGTCTGTTTGCAAATCTCTAGTCGACTTAATGGGTGGTCACATTCATGTGAGCAGTGAGGTAGGAGTTGGTACTACTTTTAGCGTATTGTTGCCGCTACCTACTATTGCAGAAGACAAATATGAGGTATGGCAAGACTCTAACGATATGACGATGATCGAACCTAGTCACGAGCGAGCTGGTCATATATTGTTGGTTGAAGATGATACTGTTAATGCGATTATTGCCAAAAAAGCACTAACCAACAGTGGTCATACCGTCACTCATGTGACTGATGGTCAGCAAGCAATTGAGGCTTTTGCTCTATTTCCTGAGCGTTATGATGTGATATTAATGGATCATCACATGCCGATTTTGGATGGGGTACAGGCTACTATTAAGCTGCATGAATTATATGATCCTCAAGTATTGCCGCCCATTATCGCTCTAACTGCCAATGCAATGGACGGCGAGCGTGAGAAATATCTAAAAGTTGGTATGCAGGACTATTGCACCAAACCTTTTAAGCAAGAGCAGCTAAATGCTTTAGTACAGTATTGGCTGATACAGAAGCAATCATTGGAGGAAGAGTAACTTACTAGTTATTAGTATTAGCGCCCTTGATTAGTATTTCGACTAACCATGCTCGATAAATATAAAAAAAGCTTAACCGCCTATATAGTGGTTAAGCTTTTTTATTGATGATAGAGGTATAAATAAATATCAACTACCAGTCATGTTTAGAGCGATATTAGTTCACGCGAGTTTGGTAGTCGCCAGTACGCGTATCGACACGTACCACTTCACCTTGTTGCACAAATAATGGTACACGTACAACGGCACCTGTCTCTAATTTAGCAGGTTTGCCACCACCGCCTGAAGTATCGCCGCGTACGCCAGGATCTGTTTCTGTGATTTCCAACTCAACGAAGTTAGGCGGTGTGACTGACAGAGGAGCACCATTAAATAACGTAATGGTACATAGAGCATTGCTGTTTTCTTTTAACCACTTGATTGAGTCACTCATTGCGTTTTTGTCCGCTTGAATCTGCTCAAAGCTCTCAGGATGCATAAAATGCCAAAACTCGCCATCGTTGTATAGATAGTTCATTTCAGTATCCATCACATCAGCAGCTTCTAAGCTGTCACCTGATTTGAAAGTTTGTTCCAGTACTTTGCCACTACGAAGATTGCGCAACTTAACACGGTTAAAGGCTTGACCTTTACCAGGTTTGACAAACTCGTTTTCAAGAATGGCACAAGGGTTGCCATCAAGCATCACTTTTAGACCAGCTTTAAATTCATTAGTAGAAAAACTTGCCACAAGAAACTCCTAGGGGTTGTAAATATAATAGTAAGACATAGGGCTGACTGTACCAAAATTTTCTGTTATGCCAAGTATTTACGGATTAACGAGGATACTTTGATAGGCTAGACACTAAGGGCGTATAATATCGGATTTTGGGCACAGGTAATAGGCTGTCATGATAAACCATTTAATCACACAAAAAAACTGGCAAACGCAATTATCGGAAGCTATTACATCTGTTGATGAGCTATTGAGTATCCTACAGCTTGAATCAATGCGTGCAGAAGTTTACGTACCTAAGCATTTTGAACTGCGTGTGCCGCGTGGCTTTGTGGCAAAAATGGCTATTGGCGACCGTAATGATCCCCTGCTTAAACAAGTGTTGCCAGACCAGAAAGAGCAAATCAATGTCACAGGCTACGTAGCAGATCCGCTAAGCGAAAACACTCAAAACCCTGTGAAAGGCTTGCTCCATAAATATCAGTCGAGAGTATTGTTAACGATTACAGGCGCGTGCGCTATTCACTGCCGTTACTGCTTTCGTCAGCATTTTGACTATAGTGCTAATATGCCTACTGCTGATGCAAAAGAAAATATCATCAATTATATTAATGCAAATCCTGAGGTCAATGAGGTAATTTTAAGTGGTGGTGACCCACTAAATGTGACCAATCGACGTTTGTTTTCATGGTTAGATACTTTGGAATCTCTTCCGCAGATTACTACCATTCGACTGCATACGCGTTTGCCATTGGTGATACCCGCACGCTTGGACGCTGCATTGTTAGAGAGGTTATCTCAAAGTCGCTGTCATATTGTCATGGTCATTCACTGTAATCATGCCAATGAGCTAGATGCACCAACCGCTGAGTATTTGCAACGTGCTAGAGCAGCTGGAGTTACGCTATTAAACCAAGCCGTGTTGTTAAAAGGTGTCAACGATACTCTTGACGGGCAAGTGAAGCTTAGTCAGCGGTTGTTTGCTTCTGGCGTGCTACCATATTATTTACATGTGTTGGACAAGGTGGCTGGTGCAGCGCATTTCGATAGTAGTGAGCAAGCAGCGATTGAGCTTTATTGGTCATTGCTAGCATCATTGCCAGGTTATCTTGTCCCTAAGTTTGTCAGAGAGTTACCGAATAAACCTTTTAAAGTGCCGATTGATATTTACAGCAATAGCTAATATAGGGCACTATAACAATTTAGGAGAATTAGTAAACAAAGAATGGTTGTTGTGAGGTGTGTAAATAACACTTATTGAAAATAAAATTTAAGATTCTTACTTTTCCAAGATAATAAATGGATATATTATGGGAAAAGAATATAGACTATCGGCACGCAGATTAATAAAAGAGCATGTAAAGTTAAATATATGGTTCCAACAGTGCCCATATATTATTTAAGTGTATTTCTCAATCAAGGCCCACAATAGATAGATATCATCATTCTTCTATAGTCGATCTTAACAAGCATTCTTTATGCCCTGTATAAATTTACATTGCTGATTACCTGAAAGTGACCAATAGTGAAAGGATACTGATGATAAATTTGTCGATATTTAAAGATTATTTAAACTCTACAGCGCCACTACCTCTGTCATCAAATCGTTCAGTAAACGGTCAAGAGCGATACTTGCTCAAGTTATTGACAACGTTACCTTCGCAAACTCAGGAGCAGCAAGCAGAACATCTAGAAAGTGTACTAACAGTACTACGTGAAGCCAATATAGATGACCAACAACGCCTTAAACTTACGGCCACAGTAGTCGATGCTTCAGATCGATTGATAGCGACTCTGAGGCAGCATTATATATATGAGACAGGTGCGCTTAATCAGTCTCAAATGTCATGTGTTGCTCAAATACAATCACTACATTATTTGATTATCATGGTCTACGATAGAGTTATACGTCGTGAAGTTTTATCTTCAAATGATCCGTTGAAGTTTTCTTCTAGTAAAGGTTGGCAGCGCTATTTTAGTACTGAGAACAAGCCTTCTAGCACGCTCGCTATTGCGACGTATCAGTCACTATTAAGATACCAAAAACTATTAGGTGAAGAGGCGCTATGTTATCGAAAGCCATCAAATTACCTATGGTCTAGAATCAATCAGTTGTACTATTTAGCGCATAAGCAAAAAGTGACTGATATTGACCTGAGCATACATACTGCCACACATCAGGCAAATAATATTCATCAATTATATTGCCAAATCTGTTTACAACATTTATTGAACGTGCGTGCTATGAGACGCCCCACAATCTTACTGGTACAACGATTACTGCCTGAGTGGGCTAAGTATATGGTTGCAACAATGGAGCCAACCACTGAGACACGGGTTTTTGTTGATCTTCATAGTAATAGCCCACCCAGTTATTTAACTGCCAACTCTAATATTAATCCGTATGAAGATCGTCATGATTGTCTATTTATAGAGCTTACGCCGATGGTTCTATATTTCAATTCACGTAAGCGAGCTTTTATAGAAGAAGGTAGTGTAGGAGTGGAGTATAGTTTACTCAATACTATTTCAATGACTATTAGCTATCGTTACTTACAGCCGCCACTTACCTTGCCAACCAAATATAGTATCACCCAGCATGCGAAACTAATTACTAACTTCAGTGATATACACTATCATGCTAGTCATTCACAAAGCTTTGCTAACCTAATTTCTATAAAAGATCTGAGAGAAGAAGAGCGCCCTCTATACAATACATTCGACAAAAGACGTGCTTACGACAGTGCAACCATAGAACTGTTTGACGATCATGACAATTTTTCACAATATCGCACACTGCATCTGTTACCGAAAGATAGTGAGCTAGATAAGGATTCTATTGATGAAGCTGTTCTCAATAAAGGTGGGCTCAGTGTAGAAAAAGCTGACCCTGACTTTTCTACAACGGCACCAAAGCCCTTACATATCATGAATTTGCTTCTAGTCTGCCGCTCTGATGACACGGTTCAACCTGACTGGTCAATAGGCGTGGTACGCTGGCTCAACCTAGATACCAAAAATCTAGAAGTAGAATGGCAGGTACTCGGACATAAGCTTGTAGCGTGTGGGTTACGTTTGGAAGGCAGCAAAACGAGAAGCCGCCATTTTGTACCAGCATTTATCCTTGGAAAAGATGAAAAGTTGGACACTGCTGGCACGTTGATAGTGCCGCCTTCTTATTTTCAAATCGATGATAGAGTCGTCATGCGTATCGGCAATAAACAAACCTCTTTACGATTAGGGCGTAGGCTGATGATGACTGATGAGTTTAGTCAATATGAGGTAGCGCAACTATAGGCCTTATCTTTGTTCCTAAAACGCAGATAGATAGGTTAGTAGCAGCGAAGTTATACAGGTTTTTAACAAAAATATGATGGACAACAAGGGGCGTAAGTTAATCTGCAGCGGGCTGAATTATTGTCTATAATGACGGATGTTGTTACTCTGACTTCTATGATACCCCTAACAATAAAAAAACAACCTAAACCAAAAACTCAGTCAATACGATAAGATTTTCTGAACTTCATCCTAATGCTTCTTTCATGTTAGGCTAGTCTGAAGGAAAGGTGTAAGGTATCAAGATAAAAATACGACTAAAAGGCTCCCTATGCGCTCTCAATCTCTTTTGAATTTATTGGTAATCAATGATGATCAGCTCTACGCTGAACGTCTTGTGCAGTTATTGAGTCCTTATTACGATAATGTGAATTTGGGTTTTTTGGACGATAAAGAAGAGCTATTGAAACTCTTACGCCAACCGTGGGATGTCTTGGTATTTGGTAAGGCTTATGATATGAGCTTTACGGATGTAGTGAGTCTAGTGCAAGAGCAAAGTATTGATTTGCCGATGATTTGTCTAGTGAACGAAGAGATAGCGACGACAGCTTGTAATGAGGAAGGGCTACCTACTGTTATTAGTGGCACAATGGTCAAAGCGCTCACCATCGATCAAGAAATGCCTGTCGTAATGACTATTTGTCTACAGCATAGTAGTTTGCGCAGTCGTCGTGAGCTAAAAACTTTACGTCAAGTACTTTCTGAAGCAGAACAGCGTGCTAATGTATTGATTAAGAACTCTAAGAGTGCGGTTGCTTATATTGATGAAGGGATTCATATCTTTGCTAATGATCCCTATCTCCAATTATTCGGTTTCAAATCAATGAATGAAGCGGTAGGCGTGCCTATTATTGACCTGATTTCGGGTGGTGATAGTGTCAAAGGATTTAAACAGTTTTTACGTCAATTTGACAAAGGCAGTCGCCAAGACGTTGAGTTCAATTTTGAAAGTGTGCGAACAGATGGCAGCACTTTTGAAGCAAAGTTACAATTGGCATCGGCAACATTAGAAGGTGAGCCAGTCACTCAGATTATTATTCAACAAAACAATAGTAATAGTGCAGAGGTCGCTAAACGCTTGGCTGCCGCTGAGCGCAAAGACAATTTAACAGGCCTTGATAATCGTCGTGGTTTTGAAGAGCAGATGGCAATAATACATCAGCAGGCAGTACAAGGATTGTTGACAGCAGCACTGCTATATGTGCAGCTTGACAATGTAGGTAGAATAAGAAGTAGCTTAGGTCTACAAGGAATAGATACGACTGTCAAACAAGTTGCCTATACGTTAGATGAGCTAGTACTTGATGGTCATGTGAGCCGTTTTAGTGATACCGCGTTTACGATACTTGTCAAAAATAAGACTGCAAGTGAACTTGAAGAACTGGCTGTGCATATCGGTTCCTCTATTAAGAATATGTTTATTGAGGTAGATAAACGTACGACGAATACAACGGTTAGCACTGCTATTGTCAAAATTGAAAAGAACACAGCAAAGCCTACTGTCATACTAGAACGTGCTATGGATGCTATGAGTCAAATCATGGTAGAAACTTCTAATAGCGGTGGCTCTTATCATATATATGATCCAAGCGAACATGCTAATAGTGACGATCATGCACTTGCCGAATCGTTGGTTGATGCCATTACTAACAACCGATTTGAGCTATCATTCCAATCAATATACGATATCAACAACGATCGTAGCGATTTCTTTGAAGTGTATCTAAGGCTACCATTGTCCGATGCGGACAATACTGTATTGACCCCTGATCAGTTTATGGCAGTGGCTAAAACGCATCAACTATTAGAAAAGATCGATCGATGGGTACTTATTAATGCCTGCAAAAAAATTAATGATGTACGTAAAGTGCATCCTGAAGCCAGATTGTTAGTACAGTTAACCAGTGCTTCATTAGTTGATAAAAAATTGCCGATTGTTGCCAGTCAGTTGATAAAGGCAGTAGGTGGTACAGCTGGTGTATTAACACTACAGTTCAATGAAATAGATATCTCTGATCATTTAACCGTTGCCAAATCCCAATTTTCCGCGCTCAACGATGTCAATTGTCAAATCGGTGTTAATAACTTTGGCTCGTCTGCCAAATCTATCGAAATTGCCAATTTTGTCCAGCCTGATATGGTACGCTTGGCGCGCAGTTATATCCAAGATATTGGTTCAGCAGAAAATTTAGAAACGGTCAAGTCTCTTATCACGCGTACTAATGACATTAAAGTCGATGTGCTTATGCCTTATATCGAAGATGCAGCAACGATGTCAGTCGCTTGGAGTGTGGGCGCGCGCTATTTGCAAGGGTATTATTTAGAAGAGCCTAGTAGCACAATAAAGGTAGCGAGTTAAAAGGCCAATATGTCGTATCGTTTATGTCATGGCGATAATATTCCTCAACCAAAGATTGCTAAAAATGACACTTATTAATAAATATCAAATGAGCAGTCTTTTGGCTGCTGTTTTGTTGCTTGCAGCTTGTGAGAAAACGCCACCTGACCACCGTGCTCCTGTGACTCTGCCCTTATATACCGATGGAGATGCGGACAACGGTTCGATAATTTATAAAGATGCTTGCGGTCAATGCCATCAACGTAATGCAGGTCTGAATAAAAAGGGCCCACAATTAATGAATATATATGGTGCGCCTGCTGCTGAGTTAAAAGACTATACCTACAGCAAAGGGCTAGAAAATTCAGGTTGGGTATGGGATGCAGAGACACTCGATCCATATATTGCAGATGCACAAAAAGCCATGCCAGATTCTAAAATGCTGTCTGACCCGATGCCAGATGCGAAAGAGCGTGCCGATATCATTGCTTATTTATCTACGCTCCGTGCCGCTGCACCAACCCTTACAGATGATGTGAACTGACTTATCATCGTTATGACCTAAAAAATGAGCCAATAACCTACTATGACCCATGCAGCTAACGATAGATCATTATCTACCCTTCAGAAAACAGCGAAACCGTTTAGCCAGTCCATACCTAGTACGGCTGATTTTCAACACAATCAGAAGAAAATTGCACAGCTGTTAGCGCAATTAAATCAGATTGTATTGGATAAGCCGCAAGCAGTTAGGCTAGCACTCAGTTGTATCTTAGCAGGCGGTCATTTATTATTGCAGGACTTGCCTGGTATGGGTAAGACGACTTTGGCACAGGGCTTGGCACAGTTGTTAGGTTTGAGCTTTAGCCGAGTGCAATTTACCAATGATATGTTGCCTGCTGATATTTTAGGTATGAGCATCTACGACCAAAGTAAACAGCAATTTGAGTTTCGTCCAGGACCTATCTTTACACAGTTATTACTTGCTGATGAAATCAACCGTTCCAGTCCCAAAACGCAGAGTGCGCTACTTGAAGCGATGGAAGAGCGACAAGTCACGCAAGATGGCCAGACTTATCCTTTGCCGCAACCGTTCTTTGTCATTGCTACTCAAAATCCATTGCAACAGGCAGGTGTCTATCCGCTCCCAGAGTCGCAGTTAGACAGATTCTTGTTATGTTTGTCATTGGGTTATCCATCGCCTGCCGCAGAGCGTGAGCTGCTAAAGGGTAAAGATCGTCGCGAGCTGCTCAAAGATTTGGATACGGTGCTTGATACTGAAGCTGTACTATTGGCTCAGCAGGGTGTCAGGCAGGTTTATGTGGCAGATACAGTATTGGATTATTTGCAAAGACTGGTTGCAAAAACTCGTGCAAGCCAAGAGTATCATGGCTTATCGCCTCGCGGCGTATTGTCACTACAACGTGCTGCCCAAGCGCATGCCTATGTATCGGGATATATGGAAGTGACCCCTGAAGATATCCAAGCGGTGTTTGCTGCGGTCACTGATCATCGCCTCGGTCAGCGTTTCGTACCCGCGCATGTGACCGGTGGACAAGCGACAAAAACCATCGCCCAACGTATCCTAGCAGAAGTGTCAGTCGTCGCTTAGCAGCTGATATGCTGTTTGACCGTATTGATTAACTGCATCGCTGAAATATAGTTCTACACGTAGTTAAATCTATATAACTTAAAAAAATATCAAAGTCACTCAGTTCACTATTTACGGTATTTTCGCCCGCTTTTCTTGTATTCGAATTGTCCTTAATCAATTATATCGTTCTATTCGTGAGTTTGCTTGTCAGTCAGATATAAATACAAATGATGGCAACATTGTCAATCAGATGGTAATAATAGGGTAGTCATGAGCTTGTTACCAAAGGCCTTAACCGCACCAATAAAATCAGCTCTGAGCCGCTGGTTTGCCGCGCGCGCACCTAAGAGTGATAGTGCTACGCTTAATTTGCGTAATGTCTATATTTTCTTTAGTCGTGAAGGAATGCTATTCGCCATATTGTTAGTAATTACCTTTATCGCGGGTATCAACTATGGCAACAACTTAGTGCTTGGTTTGTGCTTTTATCTGGTTAGTGTTTGGCTAATTAGTTTTCATGTTACTTTTGCTCATATATCTGGTCTGCAAGTGCGTTTACTAGAAGTCACTATAACAGAGTCAGGTGCGCCTGTTTGGGTTACACTACAGTTGAATAGTGATAGTCGCCAACCACGGCGTCAGTTGCTATTTGAATTTGAGCAGATAACCAATAAGAAAACCAAAAATGGCATAAATGCGCAAAGTTCAGTGCTTATCACGCGATTACAAGGTGAGCAAGTCATTCGACTGCCTATTCAAACCAATACTCGTGGTCAGCTTGAACTGCCGCGGTTAAAAATAAAAACAGTTTATCCCCTAGGTATCATGCGTGCATGGTCTTATGTTTACTTTGCGCGTACAGCGTGGGTATATCCAAAACCTGAAGTTTTTGACTGGCAAGCAAAATATGCAATCGCAAGCTTAGAGGATTTACCAACAGGTGGGCAGTATAGACAGGGTCAGGACGACTTTGAGCGATTAGATAATTATGTCGAGGGTGAATCATTGGCCCGAGTCTCTTGGGGGCATGTGGCGCGGGGACAAGGTATGCTGACCAAGCACTTCGCTGATCCGGTCGGTCATGAGCAAACGCTTGATTATGCAGATATGCCAGCTGCACATCACGAGCAAAAACTTGCACAATTGGCTTATGGGGCATTGACGCTGGGTCAGCTAGGCGTGCCGTTTCAAATGCGTTTACCTAGTGATACTCCTGCTACTGCGGAGATGGGTAATGGGGAATCCTTTGCGCAAGCATGCTTGCTAAGGCTTGCGAAAGCACCATGACCAATTCTAAACGCTTATCTTCTGCTGATGTTGATGCACTGTCCACAGAGTATTCTGCGGCCGATGCTACAAAAACGGCCAGCTTTGAGCAGTTGGCTTTAGGTCAAAAAGTCTCGTTTCAACCTGAGCGAAATGACGCTAAATGGTATCGTAAGTTATTTGCACTGCCAGCTTATTATTGGGTATTAATCGCCCAAGTAGCTGTCGTGTTACCGCATGCTGCACATTTACCATTATGGCTGATAGGGTTTGCCGCCGTCAGTATCGCCGCTCAATTGCCTTATATCAAAGCTAAATTCAAAAAACTATCGCACCTAAAGCGTATTTATCAAAGTGTACAAATGCTAGGCTTTCTGCTGGGGCTATTAGGTCTGTGGCTAACCTACAATACAGCATTTGGGCTCGATATGGGTGTGGCATTTTTGGTGCTATGCCTAGTTAGCAAACTGTGGGAGCTATATAAGCGCCGTGATGCTTATGTAGTGTTGAATCTATCATTGTTCGTGCTTGCGGCATTGTTTTTGATGGACCAAGGTTTACTGACTACTTTAGAAGTGATCGTTGGCGCAGTCATTGTATTGCTAGCATTTATCGCGCTTAATGATGATAGCAATGCTAACGGTGATGGACGCTTGCGTACATTGGGCGTGTTAGGAGTTGGTGCATTGCCATTATTGGTGGTGCTATTTTTGTTTTTTCCGAGACTGCCTCCACTGTGGTCTGTACAGCTCTCAGGTCAGCAAGCTACTACAGGTGTCTCTGATAGCATGTCTCCTGGTGATTTTGCCAATTTAGGGCAGTCAACTGAGCTGGCCTTTCGCGTAGAGTTTGCTGATGAGCGTCCACCGCAACAGCAGTTATATTGGCGCGGTTTGGTATTTAGTGATTTCGATGGTGTTACATGGCGTCCGGCCCCTCAGAAGGATCAATGGTCGTCGAGATTGCAAGCACCTGCATGGATTCAGAATGCCTTTGCTACTGTACCTGATGAATCAAGGGCGGCACCTGTCAATTACAAGGTTATCTTAGAACCCACTCAGCAAAACTGGCTATTCGGTCTTGATTATCCGTTCTCCCAGCAGCCAGATATCAATACTACCTCTGAATTTACCTTATCAAAGGGTCAACCTGTTACGCAGCAGCTTCGCTATGATGTGTTGCAGTTTGCACAGATGCGTATTGATCCAGTTCTGACAAAGGCATCAAGACGTGAGAACCTTGCCTTGCCTAATGAAGGTAACCCTCAATCGCGCGCGCTGGCTAAGCAGTTATTTGAGCAGTCAGGTTCAGACCCTGTTCGCTACATCGCTGCTATCGAGCAATGGATCAATCGAACAGAGTTTCGCTATACGTTGTCGCCACCACGGCTCAATACTAATCGCATTGACGAGTTTTTATTTGAAACCAAAGCAGGGTTTTGTGAGCATTATTCGTCAAGCTTTACCTTTATGCTACGCGCCGCTGGTATTCCTGCACGAGTAGTAGCGGGCTATCAAGGCGGTGAGCCAAGTCGCAATGGTAACGTATGGGAAGTGCGGCAAATGGATGCGCATGCATGGACTGAGGTTTGGCTTGAGGGCCAAGGCTGGGTACGTGTGGATCCGACAGCCTTTGTGGCGCCTGAGCGAGTAGAGCAAGGCATGAATACAATGACCGAGCAGCAAGGGGCAGCTATATTTGGCAATGGTGCCAGTGCACAAATCAGCTATCAGCAGTATCAGATGCTACAAACGCTACGCCGACTATCAGACCAAGCAAGCTACTACTGGCAAAAAGACGTAGTCGGTTATGACCAAGACAAACAGGCCGACTCGCTACTCAGGTGGTTCAATATCAGCTCAATCATGCAGCAAATCATTTGGTTAGCCACTAGTGCGGTTTCCGTTATGGCTATCTTAGTTTTTGTCATTTGGTATCGCCGCCGTAAACGCTGGCATCCAGCAGACTTGCCTCTTGCTAAGCTCTCAAAACGTGTTGCCAAGCATGATAAATTATTAGCCCGCAATGATAATGAAGGGCAGCTAGCTTGGTTGGAACGTTTGGCATCGGCTATTGATAGCCGTCAGGGTGACAATGCCGACTCTGCTACGAGTCAACTAACAGATAGTAGCGACCCAATCGTTATTCAGACAAAGCTTATTGAAATTAGACAAAACTACCGTCAGTTACGCTATGGACGACTGAGTACATTTGATAGCAGTCATAGCGAGTATCAAGAACGACTCAAACAACTTAAAAAAGATGTGCGCGCATTGTTATAAAGGTTTTTGATAACAGTGTTATTAAGTTGCTAAGGTATTTCGAGCTGACGATAAGTTAAATAAGCGAATCAGTGAATAAGTAGAGAGGCGGTTATATGGCGATATATGTAGATTTTGTACAGATAAAATTCAAAGGCCATAAGTGGTGTCATATGTTGGCGGATAGCTTGCAAGAGCTGCATGACTTTGCGGCGTTTATTGATGTGGATGCGCGTCTATTTCATCGTAACGCTAGCTATCCTCATTATGACATCACGGTTCAAATGCGTGAAATCGCTATTGCACAAGGTGCTATTCCTGCCGATAGAAAAAAGATTATCGAGTGTGCAAAGAAATTAAAAGTAGAGTTGAATGACCAGATAGAGCAATCTAGTCATTCTTAATATGAGGGATTTTCAAGTAAATAAGTAATATTTCAATTGCCTGTTCACTTATTTATTCAACTATATCGAGCACATTATTTTGCTATTGCTGCAGTACTGATTGCGTTGAGTGCTTTTGAGATACTAGCAATCTCAGTATCGCAACCTTTGATATTGTGACGTGTCTTGAGGTAGTCAGGGTTATTGTATGACAGCCATACTTTTTTATCGGCATCTTCGCTAATTAAGATTTTTTGCGGCAAATCAATGGCAACAGTTTGCTCACAGTTCATTAATGGCGTACCTGCTTTAGGGTTACCAAACATAACGACTTGCGTTGGTCTCAATGATAAGTCGACACTCTGTGCATTTTTCTGATGATCGACTCGCGCAAATACTTTCATACCCTTGCTTTCGATAACTGAAACCAGTTTGTCTGCGGTATCTTGGACGGAGTGATTGCTCTGTAAAGTTACCAAGCCTTTTTCGGCATTGATAGAGGTAGTAGTGTCTGTCATAGTACCGGTGCTATTGGTTTTATCCAACAGTGTATCGATACTGGCACAAGAGGAAACGGCCACTGCTAGCGCAGCGATAGAGACGATTTTAATCATAATGATACCTATAATTTGTCTGTAGTATGGTCAGTCCTAACTATAATGAGCAACATCGAATATTCATTGTGCGTAATCAGGTTTGTGATTGCAATACGTCTTAACAGAACGTTAAACCAAATGCTCTGCCAAGTAATCTACGAGCAGCCTAATCTTTGGTGATAAATGACGGTTATGCGGATAAATAGCCCAAATGCTTTCTTCGGGTTCTCTATAGTTATCAAGTAAACTGACTAACTCGCCAGACGCTAAATACTTTTGTACATAATAATCAGGCAGCTGTACGATACCCAGACCTTTTAGCGCAGCATCGACCAGACTATAGCCGCTGTTATATTGCACCGTACCAGAGACACGCAGGTTCCTTTCTACGCTCGTTTGTTGGTTGTCCGTCTTCCCATGAGTATGACTGTTCTCTTTTGCTTTAGCAGTATCTATAAAGTGCCAATAATCACGAGTACCCAATAGGCAGTTATGTTGACTTAAATCACTTAGATGGTGTGGTATGCCGTGTTTTTTTAGATAAGAGGGCGCAGCGCAGACAAAGTTAGTACGCAGGCTAAGTTTCTTTGCCATCATCGTCGAGTCATGCAATTTGCCAATACGAATGGCCAAATCATAACCCCCTTCAATCAAATCTATTTTCTGATTACTCAAAAAGGCAGTCACTTCGATATCGTGATACTGCATCATAAAATCATTGATCAGTGGTAATAATTGCTGCTCACCATAAGTAACGGGCGCTGTTAGTTTTATCCTGCCTTGAGGCTTTGATTGTAAGTTGCTTACGGCTTGCTCAGCGGCATCCAAGCCGTCGAGTACACTGCGGCAATGCTGATAGAATACACGGCCTTCTTCAGTCAGTGAGACCTTGCGCGTGGTTCGATATAGCAGCTTTATGTTTAAGCGTTTCTCTAACGCGCTGATCTGACGACTGACTTGTGCGGTCGAGATACCCAGCTCTTTTGCACCACGTGTAAAGCTCTCATATTCTGCGACATAGACAAACTCACTAATCCCTTCCCAGCGCATGATTATTACCAATATGTAAAAGATATTTGCAAATATAGCATATTGTTATCCGCTCAGAAATAAATATAATGGTTAGTATCAATGTAAACAGATGGTGTTTTACTGTCATCGATGCTTGCCTATAGAGGGCAGGCAAGATAAGCTCAGTCTATCTTTATTTGTTTCAACTGTAGACATAGTGACCGCTAAAATGCATAAAATGTGTTAGCAAGTTATTAAAACTGCCTGTACTTATAATGCAACTGTCATGTCATCACCCATAAATAACAATCAATTAAAAAGAGAGATTTTTATGTCAGATAAATTTATCAAATCAAAAGCCGCCATCGCGTGGGGTCCAAAGCAGCCGCTATCTATCGAAGAAGTGGACGTCATGCTACCGCGCAAAGGCGAAGTATTGGTAAAAATCGTCGCCAGTGGTGTTTGTCACACAGATGCTTTTACCTTATCTGGTGAAGACCCAGAAGGTGTGTTCCCTGCGATTTTGGGTCATGAAGGCGGCGGTATCGTTGAGCAAATTGGCGAAGGCGTGACCAGCGTTCAGGTCGGTGACCATGTTATTCCGTTATACACGGCAGAATGCGGCGTTTGTAAAATGTGCCGCTCAGGAAAAACCAATCTTTGCTCGGCAGTACGCGAGACTCAAGGTAAGGGCTTGATGCCAGATGGCACCACACGTTTCTATAAAGATGGCGAACCTATCTACCATTATATGGGTTGCTCAACTTTCTCTGAGTACACGGTTTTACCAGAGATTTCTTTGGCTAAAGTCAATAAAGAAGCGCCATTAGAAGAAGTTTGCTTGCTTGGTTGCGGTGTGACTACCGGCATGGGCGCGGTCATGAATACTGCAAAAGTCGAAGAGGGCGCTACAGTAGCTATCTTTGGACTGGGCGGTATTGGACTGTCAGCAGTGATTGGTGCTGCCATGGCAAAAGCCAGCCGTATCATCGCGATTGATATCAATGAAAGCAAGTTTGAGTTGGCCAAAAAGCTAGGGGCAACTGACTGTATTAACCCAAAAGATTATGACAAGCCGATTCAAGAAGTTATCGTTGAGCTAACTGATGGCGGTGTTGATTATTCATTTGAATGTATCGGTAATGTCGATGTTATGCGTTCAGCGCTAGAGTGCTGCCACAAAGGTTGGGGCGAGTCGGTCATCATTGGTGTGGCCGGTGCTGGACAAGAAATCTCAACCCGTCCATTCCAGTTAGTGACTGGTCGAGTCTGGAAAGGTTCCGCATTTGGCGGTGTAAAAGGTCGCACAGAACTACCAGGTTATGTCGAGCGTTATCTAGCGGGCGAGATTCCTTTACAAGACTTCATCACTCATACGATGCCGATAGAAGACGTCAACGAAGCTTTTGACTTGATGCACAAAGGCGAAAGTATCCGTACGGTTGTACATTTCTCGGAGTAATCAACAAAGACAGCAACGACGTTATTGTCTTAGAAATACTTTGTTAAAAATAAAAAGGCTGCTTCAATATTGAAGCAGCCTTTTTTAATGTTGTTTGCAGACATAGCTTAGTGGTTAAATGTATCAAGCATTCTTTTTGCTAATGATTTGATCCGTTAGTGTCGATAAATCTGATGCCGTCAAATCTGGAACTGGTACATTTGGCGCATTTAGCATCGCATTATAGGGACGGGTCAAAAATGCACCGCGACAACCTGCCGCTTGTGCACCTATAGTATCCCAGAGGTGACAGGCGACAAGGCATAAATCTGACGTATCAACGGCTAGCGTATCAGCCACCAGTTGGTATGTATCAGGTGCTGGCTTGAATTTACCAACAGTCTCAATACTAAAGTGCTGCTCAAAGAATTGGCTGAGACCAGCTTTTTCTAATGGCGTTGGAGACGCACTGCTTGCTGAGTTAGTCAGCGTGACCAGTCGAAACCCTGCCTCACGCAAACGAGTCAGTGCTGGCGCTGCATCAGGATGCGCAGGCAACGCGCTCATTCTTTCTTTGAACTCATTGATATCGTCGTCTGTCAAAGTGACTTGTCTGATATCAGCAACCATTTGCAGAGCACCAACGCCAAGCTCACCAAAAGGCGTATAGAGGCCGGACAACGTCATGGTCTGCGAGTACAGTACTAACTGAGCGAACCATTCTCTTAGCACTCTTTGCTTGCCAAAGACGCGGGTGAATAAAGGCGTTAGCGTGTCGATATCGAGCAATGTTTCATTGACGTCGAACACAATAATCGAGGGAAAGCGTTCAGAAGACATAAAGTATCCTTTTATAGAATGACATTTTTATAGCGCCAGGTGGTTTACTCAGTCATGTTGGCCAACTGCTCTAAGATACTGATGTAGTTCTCGACCCCTTGCGCGCCGCTGACCAGATGACGCTCATTAAAGATAATCGCTGGTACACTTTGGATGCCTTGCTGTTGCCAATGCTGCTCTTCTGCTCGTACTTCTTTTGCAAAGAATTGACCTTCTAACACTGCCAATGATTCACTACGATCAAGCCCAGTCTCTGCTGCAATATCGGCAAGCACATTAATATCTGAGATGTCTCTGTTATTGGTGAAATGTGCGGCAAACAAGGCTTGCTTTAGCTCATGCATGCGGCCTTGTTGATCAGCGAAATGTAGCAGCTGATGCAAATTAAAGGTGTTGTGCATACGTGTATCATCATTGAAATTAAATTCAAAGCCAACTTCCTGTCCAGCTTCAGTCATTCTGACTCGGCTAGCATCTGATTCTTGCTTGGTAGAGCCGTACTTTTCAATAATGTGCTCACGTAGATTTTGACCTTCACTTGGCATGTTTGGGTTTAGCTCAAAAGGATGCCAGTGGATAGTGTGAGCGGTATTGGTTTGCTCAAGTGCTACTGCTAATTGGCGATAACCGATGACGCACCAAGGGCAGACGACGTCTGAGACGATATCTATTCGGAGTGGTTTTTCTGATGTGCTCATATTTCCTCGCGGGTATTATTATTTATGTTTTGTTTGGGATGTATAGATAGAGGCATATCAGTTGGAATCAAGCAGATATACCTAGTTATCAGACAACTATAACTAGTTACCATGTATCAAGTCAGTTCATACTAAGAGAACGACTAAGTGATTACAATGTAGTCTGCGCAGTCGGCGTCGCCAATTCGGTAGCGTAATTGTAACCATTACTAATAAGAAAGTAGGCGTTTTTGCAATACGCTGACTCAGTCATAACAAAACCTACGAATACTTAACCAAGCAGGCATGGTCACAAAATAGCTTTTTATTTAAAGTGGCTTCGTTAAATAGCAATCGAAGAAGAATTCTAAGAAGAACAAATATCAATAACGGAGTCATAGATGAAAAATATTACTGAAGCAATGAACTGGCGCTACAGCACAAAAGAATTTGATACCAATAAGAAAATCTCAGCAGAAGATTTCCAAAGTCTAAAGGATATTTTGCGCCTTAGTCCTTCGAGTACCAACATTCAGCCGTGGCATTTTGTCATTGCTGATGATGAAGCAGGTAAAGCCCGAATCGCAAAAGGCACTGAGGGCATGTACGAGTTCAACGATGCTAAAGTAAAAGGTGCCTCGCACGTCATTGTCTTCTGTAGCCGTGTCTATGCTGATGATGAGTTTTTGGATGACATATTAGAAAAAGAAGATGCAGATGGTCGTTTTGCAGAGCCAAAATTTAAAGAGCAAATGCACCAGACGCGTAAAATGTTTTTGGACATTCGTCGTTATGAGCAAAAGGACGAGCCACATTGGTTGATAGAGCAATTGTATCTCAATATGGGCGCTTTGCTACTAGGGGCTGCAACTTTGGGTATTGATGCGGTGCCGATGGAAGGGGCGGATTTGAAAGCACTTGATGAAGAGTTTGATTTACGTAGTAAAGGCTACACCGCTGTGGCAGTCGTATCACTTGGTTATCGTAGTAAAGATGACTTTAACGCTGAGCTGCCAAAATCACGTTTTGATGAAGAAACAATTATTACGAAAGCCTAGCCAGTTATTATCTAAGTAAATGACATTTCTAATAGACAGATCTACTAAATACTACACGTGAAAAGTCTATTCAAGAGCCTTATAAACTGACTGTTTATGGGGCTTTTTTCGAGACTTCCTTTGAAATAACGTTAAAAACTGATGATAAACCACATACCATCTATTAGCAGCGCTAACATTTCGATACTTTCGCAGATTAGAAACTACACTGTAATCCCTACAAAGTAAAAACAAAACAACTGTTTTCATACGTCATAATAAATTTATTGACGCTGTCATTTTGACGCGTATTTCACCATTCTATTATGTTCATCTGCCAGCGAGAAGCCAGCATGTCTACTTTGACCTTAACAATCAACAAGCAAGATTATCAGCTTGAAAATCTTGACGCTCGTACGACACTGCTCGACGTCTGTCGTCAGCACCTACAAATTACTGGACCCAAAAAAGGCTGCGACCACGGTCAATGTGGGGCATGTACCATGCTCATCAATGGACGACGGGTCAATTCCTGTCTGACGCTCGCCGTTATGCATGATGGTGATGACATCACAACGATTGAAGGCATTGGAATGCCAGAGTCACTATCGGCGCTGCAACAAGCGTTTAAAGACAATGATGCTTTTCAGTGCGGATATTGCACGCCAGGTCAGATTTGCTCAGCGACCGCATTGATAGAAGAAGTGAGGCAAAATTGGCCAAGCCATGTGAGCACCGACTTAAAAAATCCTGATGGCCGCCTTGTACAAGAAATTGCTGAGCGCATGAGCGGTAATATCTGCCGCTGCTCAGCCTATCCAAATATCATTAAAGCCATTTCACAGGTGCTTGAGAGTCAGGTATCAGAAAGTCAAATACAAGAAGCTAGTGCTCAAACAACAGACAATACAGTGCAAAACTCAAGTGTGACAGGCATCTGGTCGCCGCCACCGAGCGAGGCGCAACTTGGTAAGACCTCAGCGAATAACAAGACAGCAACTGCTACAACAGGAGGCCGCTCATGAAACGCTTTGAATATAGTCGTGTTGATGCACCAGAGCAAGCGGCAATATCCGCTAGTACCAAAGATGCGTCTTTTATCGCAGGCGGTACTAACTTACTAGACTTGATGAAATTGGAGATTGAAACACCAATTAAACTGGTCGATATTACCCGTTTAGAATTAGAAAAGGTCGAAACCACTGCTGACGGTGGTTTACGTATTGGCACGCTTGTGACCAATAGTGATTTGGCAGCGCATCCTGAAGTTATTGCCAATTACCCAGTACTGTCCCGAGCGATTTTGGCAGGGGCGACTGGTCAGCTGCGCAATAAAGCAACGACTGGTGGTAACTTCTTGCAGCGCACACGTTGTTATTATTTTTATCAGACAGACAGCGCTTGTAATAAGCGTGAACCGGGCACAGGCTGCCCAGCCGTCAATGGCGAGAACCGTACGCTGGCTATTCTAGGTACAAGCGATGCCTGTATTGCTCAGCACCCATCTGACATGGCAGTGGCAATGCGCTTGCTAGATGCCACTATCGAGACAGTCAAAGCTGACGGCTCGACTCGTTCTATCAATGTAAAAGACTTTTATCGCTTACCCAAAGATACGCCGCATATCGAAAACGTATTAGAGGCAGGCGAGTTAATCACTCATGTTGTATTACCTGAGCCTATTAAGGGTATGCACACCTGTCTCTTATACACATCTGACGCTGCCGACGATATG
>CAJXUF010000011.1 GCA_913061175.1 uncultured Psychrobacter sp. | reverse complement strand
ACGAGATAGGAGTCCGTCTCGTGGGCTCGGAGATGTGTATAAGAGACAGTATATAGAGAATGACGAACCGCAGCCGCACGTGGTCGTGGCATTTGGATTGGTCACCACAAAACGTGCCCCTTCCAGTCCTTCGGTGTAGTCAACGGTAGAGCCTTGCAAGTATTGATAGCTTAGCGAATCGACGACTAACGTCACATCACCATTATCAAAATTGGCGTCGTCTTCGTTTAGATCGTTGGCAAAGTTAAACCCGTAAGAGAAACCAGAACAACCGCCACCCGTCACATAGACACGTAACATAAGATCGCTATCACCTTCTTCTTCGCGTAGACGGCGTACTTTTTGCGCCGCACTGTCGGTTAGGCTTAATACGGTTGGGTCTACTGGCTGGCTTGAGCTTGGACTAAATTGGTTGGCTGATTCGTTCATATCTACCTCAGTTGCTAGGATCAAATGCGGTCGTCGTCCTGTTTGGGTTTGCAAGATGGTACTTGCAAATAAAGATACGCACGGCGTTTGATTTAATTGGGTGCTGTCATTATGGCAAAGCTATTGGTGCATTATAAGCTGTTTGTACAATTTCAAAATATTATTTGTGCCACCACAACGTTTTATTGGCTCTATTGATAGTGGGCACTTATCTTTTAGCAGTATATCATAATGGGGGTGCGGATTCGTTTGTCAAGAGTGATGCAACTACTGAATTTTACTAATGAATAGCAGTGTTCCATTTTTGATATTGTGTTGTTTAAAATAACTGCGTCAATGGGCTAAACCAATAACCAGACTAAAAAATAATAGCGTGTGACTATATAAAACACTACTTAATA
This sequence comes from uncultured Psychrobacter sp., assembly GCA_913061175.1. Taxonomy (GTDB): domain Bacteria; phylum Pseudomonadota; class Gammaproteobacteria; order Pseudomonadales; family Moraxellaceae; genus Psychrobacter. Next base: position 26,878 of record CAJXUF010000011.1, on the reverse strand, counting down.
ATCTTAGGCAGTCTTAAAGCTTATTAGTCATATTACGGTATTTTACGGCCATAACCTTTATAATAGTAACAACCATGTATGAGCTCAAGAGTCGCTTGTGCAACTTAAGGTGTTTAGCATAATAAATACTTAGTTTTGAAATAGTTATTTAATTGTTTGCCTATGGGGCAAGCGTTTGAAATAATAGCCGCCAGTTGGCATACCCTATGTGTGTTTCTTATTGCCCTATATCTATATTATTGTTGAGATGAAGAAATTATATGATCGAATTTAAAGACGTTGGTGTTCGCCGTGATGGTCGTGAATTGTTTGCAGGTGCAAGCTTTCAGCTCCATCCAGGTCACAAAGTTGGACTGACGGGCAACAACGGCACAGGCAAATCTACCTTATTTGCGCTACTACTGACGCAGATGGGTACAGGCGATACAGAGGTCACCCTTGATAAAGGTGAGGTCAGTATTCCTGATAGCTGGCATGTGGCGCACATGGCACAGGAAGTTGGTGCTACGACGCAGTCTGCAATCGATTATGTATTGAGCGGTGATGAGCAGTGGTATGAAATTAATGCTGCGCTAAATGATTTGAGCAGTGTCAGTGATGAGCAAATTGGTGTGCTACACCAGCAGTTTGATGAAATCGACGGATATCGTACGCCGACCAAAGCGGCACAAATTATGGCAGGTCTTGGTTTTAAGACTAGCCAGCATGAGCTGCCCGTAGAAGGGTTTTCTGGTGGTTGGCGTATGCGCTTAAACCTCGCCAAAACCTTGATGAGCCGTGCTGATTTGATGTTACTCGATGAGCCAACCAACCATTTGGACTTGGACGCTATCTTGTGGCTTGAGACATGGATCAATGCCTATATGGGTCTGGTCATCGTCATCTCGCATGATCAGGCATTTCTAGATGCAACCGTCGGTCATATCCTGCATGTAGAGCAACAAAAAATCACCCTTTATACTGGTAACTATCAGCAGTTTATTCGTACCCGTCACGAGCGTATGGCTCAGCAGCAGCAAGCGTTTGAGAAGCAAGAAGCGACCAAGGCTCACTTGGATGACTTTATTCGCCGTTTCCGTGCTAAAGCTAGTAAAGCCAAGCAAGCACAGAGCCGTATTAAGCAGTTAGAGCGTATGGCAGAGCTATCACCAATGATGGCTGACAATCCTTTCTCGTTCCAGTTTTACGAGCCAGCAAACATGAGCTCACCGCTAATTGAGCTAACCAACGCAGATATCGGCTATAGCGAGACGCCGCTTTTACACAATGCCAATGTACAGGTGACACCCGATACCCGTCTTGGCTTATTAGGTATGAACGGCGCTGGTAAGTCAACGTTGATTAAAGCATTAGTCGGTGAGCTTGGCGTACTAACAGGGAAATATCGTGTTTCGGATACCCTAAAGTTAGGCTATTTCAACCAGCATCAAATGGATATCCTAGATGCCAAAGCAACGCCTATAGAGATGTTACGTCGCCTAGCGGGCAAAACCTCTGATGCGATGCTACGTTCATTCTTGGGTAGCTTTGACTTCCGCGGTGAGCGTATTGACACCCCAAGTGAGCTATTCTCAGGTGGTGAGCGTGCGCGTTTGACCTTAGCATTGATTGTTTGGCAACGTCCAAACGTTCTTGTACTCGATGAGCCAACCAACCATTTAGACTTACAAATGCGTCAAGCATTGACTATCGCCTTGCAAGGTTTTAAGGGCGCAGTGGTACTGGTCTCGCATGATCGAGAATTGATTGCCAATGTCTGTGATGAGCTGTATCTGGTACATGATGGTATTATCGAAGAATTCGATGGTGACATTGGCGACTATGGTAAATGGCTAGCAGAGAAGCGTAAGCAAGAGAACGCATCAGATAAAAATACCGGTAAGAAAAAAAGTAAAAAAGAGAGTAAGAAGTTTGTTTCACGTGAAACGGATAATAGCAAAGTAAGCAACAAATCATCTGATAATTCGTCAAACAGTAAAGCTGCGACGCCTGCACTTAGTAAAGAAGAGCAGCGTAAGCTAGCCGCTGAACAACGTAAAATGACAGCACCTATCCGCCGCGAGATAGAAGAAATAGAAAAGACATTGGCTAAGATTGATAAGCAGCTCGTGACGCTTGAAGAAAAACTGGCTGATACAGATCTGTATGAAGAGAGCCGTAAGTCTGACTTGCTTGTATTGCTCAATGAGCAAACAGCACTACAGCAGCAGCATAGTGATAATGAAGAGAAGTTACTACTGTCAATGACGACTTTAGAAGAGATGGAAGCTAAGTTCGCATAAAGCGTTCTAGACAGTTAGTTATATAAGCAGACATAAAAAAGGGATGGCATAAGCCATCCCTTTTTTATTACATTATTCCTTACGATATTTGCCATCACCGTACGACAGTATTTCCATCGTGGTCGTACAAAGCTGACAGTTTATTTCACCAGCAGCGGCTTTTGATAAATCAAGGATACGACCTCTAATAAAAGGTCCTCTGTCCGTGATTTTTACAACGACGCTCTGCTTTGTCTTTTGATTGGTCACTTGTACCTTCGTACCGAACGGTAACGTGCGATGTGCAGCGGTTAGAGAGTTCATATTGAAGATACTACCACTCGCTGTGCGCTTGCCATGAAACTTACTACCGTAGTAACTGGTATTGGCAGCGAAAACTGTGGTGCTAAGTAGTAGCGATAAAGTGACAACCAAAGACTTGATTAAATAAGACATTTAATACCTTTAAGCAATTAATAAAATAGACAGATGCTCTTGCCTACGTTATCTATACTCCCTATGAGTATGAATAATAGGGGATTCTACAAGAGCTAGCTTGTCATATTATTACTGCCGTGTAAAAAACTCATGAGGTCAAATAGCTGTTTTTTAAGGAAAAATAGATATTTTTTAGCAAAAAAAATGATGGTACAGGTACTAAAGCTAGACTTATAAAGAGTGATTCTCATAAAGAAGCCGACAAAATACTGGAAAGCTAAGAACGTAATATAAATAGGTAATATATAAAGACCAAATCTATCGATATAGCATAATTAACGTTATGAAAGCTCAAATAGAAATAGATAATATAATGTAAAAAAACCTTGCTATATTCTTACTATTTTGTAAAAACTATATTATCAAACTTTATTCTATAAATTATATTAGATATCTTCATGACAGTATTGATCACATCACCTGAAAACTATTTTTCTATTATTTTTTAATGACGTTTCAATTTAAAAAACTATGTTTGTTGCGATTGCGACGGTAATGCTTCAACTTATTGTAGTGAAGAATAAACTTGGTTGTAGATTCAAGACAGCGGAGTTTTATCGCATCGCAAGACAGATAAGGTTTATAAGCAGTATTCCTAAGTAAGGGCACTAGTTCTAGCATGTTGTTTATAACGCAACGAGATACTAGAAAACTGCTCTGATAACTGAATTAAAGAGACGATTTTTATTTGTTTAAATATATTTAAGGTCCGCAAATAAGCTTTAAGTTACCAATAAAACAGATAAGAAAAAATTAGCTTACAAATGTGTTGCATTGCAGATAGTTTGACAGTATTATTCGCACCAAACAAATATCAGTTAATGAGATCATATATGAATAAGATAGTGGCTGTAGCGCTACTCGCTATCCTGACATCAGGATGTGCGACCCAAAATTATCTGTTGTCTTCATCAGAGGCGCCAAGTACTTCTGTACAACCGAACGCTGAAAAGATGCAGACGTTTTTTGTAAGCGGCCTCGGTCAAGAGAAGGAAATTGATGCAGCTGCAGTCTGCCAAGGTCAGCAAAATGTGGCCAGCATTCAGACTAAGTCCAACTTTATCAACATTGTACTAGGCACCATTTCTAATGGCATTTATACCCCTCGTCAAATCAGTGTTTACTGTAAGTAAGGAATAATAATGAAAAAATTACTAATAACAGCAGTGATGGGTTCGGTATTTTTGGCATCAGGTTGTGCTACTCAAACTGGTTTAATTCAACCAACCCAAAAAATCACCCCAGAATATACTAAATCACAGACTTTTTTTATCGGTGGCATTGGACAAGAACAGACTGTAAACGCTGCCGAAGTATGTGGTGGTGCACAAAATGTAGCTAAAGTTCAAACTGTGCAAGAAGCTAAAGACATCGCGCTAGGTCTAGTGACTTTCGGTATCTATACACCTCGTACTGCTAAAGTTTTCTGCCGCTAAAACCAGCGACTAATACATCGTAAAATATCACTTTATTGTTAAGTGGCGAACAACTGAGCGATCTATTATCAGGTCTTTAGAATAAAAAAGAGCAAACAGTTACTGTTTGCTCTTTTTTATTCTAAAGATTTAGTACGTACTAGAAAAAAATTAATACCACGCCAGCAGCTATCAAAGAATAACGATGCTAGGCTTATAATGACATATTCAGACACTGTGATGGCCGATAATAGCGTAGTGTTAGGTGCTTCAGATAAGATAGATGCTGCAGTCGCTTTGCATCACTACTGGTAATATTTATATAACGGTGTTTGTTGTAATTATTGTTATGATGATAAGTAGGCTACAAAAATTGCTATAGCAAAATCTAGTAGCCATTTATACCGTATCGTTTGAAATTGGCAGACTGATACCACTAATATGTTTTTATTTTGGGGAAAATAACATGGCAGAGAAAAACTACTATGACATTTTAGGGGTCAAAAAAGACGCCTCAGACGCTGATATCAAAAAAAAATACCGCAAGCTTGTTCGTCAGTATCATCCCGATGTCAGTGATCATCCCGATGCTGATAATAAAATTGCAGAAATAAACAACGCTTACGAAACGATCAGAGATAAAGAAAAGCGTGCTGAATATGACGCTATGCTCAATAATCCGTTTGCTGGTCAAAGTAGATCAAGTGGGTTTGGGGGCAATGGGCAAACTGGTGCAGGTCAAGGTGGTTTTCGCTGGGAAGATATCAAAGATCAGTTTGGTGACGGTGAGGCCTTTGGTGATGGTGGTTTTCGCTTCGATGACATTTTTTCAGCATTTGGTCGCGGCGCACGTGGGTCAGCTGGTGGGCAGACGGGTGGTCGCTCTCAAAGCAGCGGCTTTGATCAATTTGGTGGTGGCTTTGGGACGCAAGACAGCAAAGGTCAAGATCAGCATGCCGAGATTACCGTTGATTTGTCTTCAGTATATAGTGGCGACGACTATAGTATTAAGCTAAACGTCCCTGTTCGTCAGCCCAATGGTAATGTCGACTACGATAATAAAACCCTTAAGATAAAAATCCCTAAAGGCATCACTGATGGTAAGCAAATTCGTTTAGCAGGGCAAGGTGCTGCTGGTAGCAGTAATGGCAAAAATGGCGATTTGTTTTTGAAGGTTAAAATTCGTCATGATGCCAATATTCGTATAGAAGGCGCAGACGTTTATCAAACCGTGAATATTGCACCGTGGGAAGCGGCGTTGGGTGAAAAAATCAATGTCAGTACGCCAGCGGGTACGCTTGGTGTGACCATTCCTAAGAACAGTAAGTCCGGTAGCAATTTACGTCTTAAAGGCAAGGGTATCCCTGCCAAGCAAGCAGGTGACCTATATCTAACTTTAAATATCGTCAATCCTGATGTCAGTAACGATGCGTCGATACAGGCTTATGAGCAGCTAAAACAAGCCTTTGCTGATACCAATATTAGTCGTTAAACAAGATTATGAATAACCATTACTTATTACTGAAGTAATAAACGAATAGCAGAGATGAATACGATACCGATGAAATAAAGAGAAAACGAGGATAATAGCTATGAACCACTCGACTGAATTTACAGACATCATCATGAGCTTAGATGAACTGGTCTCTGCCTGTGGCCAAGAGCGCCAATGGGTCATCGAATTAATCGAAGAAAATATCATTGAATATGATGTACCAGAGCATGAAAAATTTACTGGTTATCAGCTGACGACAGTGCGCCGCGCATCACGATTGAGTCGTGATTTTGAAGCCAGCGTACCTGCCATTGGATTGATACTTGAGTTGCTAGATGAGGTTGAGCAACTGCGCCAACTCAAACGTCAAATAGAGCAGCAAACACCAGTCATCGAAGTTGACATAGACAACCTAAAGTAATCAAATAATCAAAATAAAATGTAAAAAAAGGGCCCTTTAAAGGCCCTTTTTTTATGTCTATATAAAATACTTCAGCAGAAATTAACGTGAATACGTCGGATCAGCTGCTGCTGTAAATAATACATCAGTTGAAGAGTTCAAGGCAGTCTCAGCTGAATCCTGAATCACACCGATGATAAAGCCAATCGCAACCACTTGCATCGCGATATCATTTGGAATGCTAAATAAGCTAGCAGCGAGTGGAATCAATAGTAATGAACCACCAGCAACACCAGAAGCACCGCAAGCACTAATCGTAGCAACCAAACTGAGTAGAAGCGCTGATGCAAACGTCACTTCAATACCCAACGTATGAGCAGCAGCAAGCGTTAAGACATTAATGGTAATCGCAGCACCAGCCATATTGATAGTGGCACCTAGTGGAATGGTCACCGAATAAGTGTCTTCATGCAATCCAAGCTTACGGGCAAGATTCATGTTGACTGGAATATTGGCCGCTGAACTGCGTGTAAAGAAGGCAGTAATTCCTGATTCGCGCAGACATCTGAATACGAGCGGATAAGGGTTTTTACCCGTTTTAATAAGGACGATAAGCGGATTGGCAACCAACGCAATGAATAACATACAGCTGATTAATACCATCAAGATACGTGCGTAGCCTGCTAAAGAAGCAAAGCCTGTCTCCGCAACCGTGCTAGCGACTAGGCCTAAGATACCAAATGGCGCTAAAGCAATAATCCATTTAACCACTTGTGAGATGGCATCAGCGAAATCGCCAACGACATTGCGCGCCGTATCACTGGCTTGGCGCAAGGCAAAACCGATAATAATTGCCCATGCTAAGATACCAATATAGTTGGCTTCAGCGATTGCATTGATCGGATTGGCGACCAAGTTCATGAGCAAGTTCGTCAAGACTTCTTTTAAGTCGGCAGGTGGTACTTGTGCGATATCGGCGTTGATCAAGACAAGTTCAGTCGGGAATAAAAAGCTGGCCCCGACTGCCGTTAGTGCTGCCAAAAAAGTGCCGAACATGTACATGATAAGCACCGGCTTTACGTAGACTTCATTGCCACTACGATGTTGACTAATGGCTGCCATAACCAGAATAAATACTAGGATGGGAGCGACTGCTTTTAGTGCGCCGACAAAGAGTGTACCAAGCAACCCTATGGCGGTGCCGATACTTGGCGCCAGCCAACCAATCAATACCCCTAATACCAAGCCAATAATAATAAGCGGCACCAGCCCTATACGCTGGTACATCGCAATCAATGAACGCATCTGTACACCCTCAAGTCCGTTAAAAGTAAGTGAATTGTCACAACAGAAAATTTATCGAAGGATGGTAGCATTTTTTGACATATTCGCATACCGCTCATAGCAGTAGCTGTTGCGTGCAAACAGAGGGATAGTAGAGTTATAGAACTAGTATAAAAAAGAATGTAGCACTTATAGGCAAGGGCTAGCTACTCAGAATACCTCATTTATAGGAGAGTAAAATCAGCAATATAGGTAGTGATACATAAGGTAGGAAGAGATTTCGCTGTAAGAGATGAAGGGAAAAGAAACGGCAGAGCTATACCTTAAAGTGGGTCAGATCGTAACCTAATTGCTGGTAAGCTTTATATTTATTGCGACCTTCTTGTGTACTTGTAGCATCAGGTCGGATCAGCTCAAGGACTCGAGAGGGTTTTGAATTGTTAGTAGCAGCCATAAAATCGTTGACGGGACGTGTCGTCGTATTGAGCACGATACCATTAAAATCTGCTGGCATATGATTGCCTAGCAGTACAGGTGCTAATAATTTATGAGTAGCAATATTACTATCAACATCAGTACTTTTATGGTCATTATCAGAAAGACATTGATGTGGTATAAAACTCGTGGAGTCCTGTGACCAAAGTGCCGTATCTAGATTTGATAGTAATGTCTCATCTTCAATTAAAATCAGCAAAGACTGAGCGCTTTTGTTAAGCGCCGTCTGAGTCAGCTGACAAATAAAGCCCAAGAAATCTTGGGCCTTACTCTCACTTAATACATAAAAACTAATTTTCATAAATGGATTAAGCCATCTCTGCGCTGTTTTTTAAATATTGCATAAACAGTGGCACAGGACGTCCAGTGGCTGCTTTGTCTTTACCTGAGTTCCATGCAGTACCAGCGATGTCTAAATGCGCCCATGCTTGACCTTCTTCAATGAAACGCGATAAGAAGCAGGCCGCAGTTACCGCACCAGCACCTTTACCACCAATGTTTTGCATATCGGCGATTGGTGAGTCAAGCTGAGCTTGATATTCGTCATCTAAAGGCATATGCCAGATAAGATCGCCTGATAGGTTGCTGGCATTTTCTAAATCAAACAGGACGTCTTCATCATTACTAAATACGGCTGAACGAACATGGCCTAGCGCAACCACACAAGCGCCAGTCAAAGTGGCAACATCGATGATGGCTTTTGGCTGATAACGCTGCACGTAGCACAAGGTATCTGCTAGTACCAAGCGACCTTCAGCATCAGTGTTCAAGATTTCAACTGATTTACCATTCATCGCTTTAACGATATCGCCTGGACGCGTGGCATCACCTGATGGCATGTTTTCAGCACAGGCTAGCGCACCAACGACGTTGATTGGTAGACGTGCTTCACATAAGGCTTTTATTGTACCAAGTACTGACGCCGAACCACCCATGTCAAACTTCATCTCGTCCATCGCCGCACCTGGCTTGATTGAAATACCGCCTGAATCAAAGGTTACGCCTTTACCAACTAATACGATAGGTGCGTCGTCATTGGCCGCTGGTGCATTGTCATTGCTATTTTTGCTTGCATTTTTAGCTGACTTTTTGGTTGGTAGTTTATCCGCCAATGCTTTTAAACCACTCACTTTTGCGTTACTAGTGGTTTGCTCGGTAGTGCCTGCATCTGAACTAAATTCTGATTTGCCACGGTATTCCATGAGTACCAGCTTACCTTCTTTGGTAGAGCCTTGTGCAACGGCCAAGAAGCAATGCATACCTAGCGCTGACATCTCGTCTTCACCTAGTACTTTCACGGTTAATAGGTCAGGATACGTTTTCGCAAGCTCTTGAGCTTGTTCAGCCATATAAGCTGGGAAGCAGATATTACCAGGCTCATTGGCCACATCACGAGTGAGGCTCTGACCAGCAAATACTGACTGAGCAAAGGCAAGTGCAGGCTGTAGTGACTCATCAGCTAACAGATAAACATCAGTCAATACAGGACTCGCTTGCTCAGATTTATATTTATCAAAGCGGTAGCTTGCTGCTAGTAGATTAAGGGCAAATTGACCAAAGTGATTTTCTTCTAGTGCATCACCCAATGCGACAGTGATAGAAGACACACGCTTTTGTGTGCTGCTATAAATAGTATTGGCGATTTTTTGCAGTACGGTGTTGTTGAACTTATCAGTGTTACCTACACCGACCAACAGCAGTTGAACAGGGTTTTGCTTAGTGGTTTTTTTATCACCTGCTAATGCGTAGTCAGCAACAGTCTCACAGGTAGTGCCCTTGAAATGTGATACTTCAATCAGCTGCTCAATACGAGTGGTATATTCGGTCAGTACAGATTCAGCCAGAATATTTTTCTTGTCATCGACCAATACAACCAGACAAGCATCGTCTTTACTTTTGGCTTCTTTTTTCAGGATTTTCTGCGTATGGGTCTTTGGTAAATGCTGAGATAATTTGATATTCATATAGTTATCCTTATTAGAGTTATGAAAATTGCAGGATTTGTATGACTGCTTATACCTGTCAGATTATTAGATTATTAGATTATTAGATTATTTGGTCTATCAAGCAATCACAGTAGTGTAGCATATTGCGATAATCGAGCGCAGTTAGCAAGCCTTAGGTAATACGTTTGAATTATTATACTGCGCTAACTTACGCTATGGTTTAGCAGTTACATTATCATTTTTCGATGATACCAATATACTAGCCATTGACCAATTCATCGGTCGTTACCATCGCGGCAAATCTGTCTTGTAGTGCGGCCATGGCAGTATCATGTATGATTTCAGCGCTTATCGGCTTTCTAGTAGCACTCGGTAGGTCGCGCGTGGCACAGGCATCGTGACAGACGAAACTATCAAAACCTAAATCAAATGCGGCGCGGACGCTTGAGCTGACGCACATATGACTCATAAAACCCGCAAAAATAATCTGCTTCTTTTCTGCTGCTGAAATCAGTGATTGTAATTGCGTATCATGAAAGGCATTCGGATGCTTTTTGGCAATCACTGTTTCGCCATCTTGCGGCTGCAACTGTTCGACTATCTCAACGTTAGCTGATAAAGGATCAAAGACATTGCCATTCTCTGCACCGTGATGGGTAATGTGGAATATAGGTAGATCTTGCTGACGCGCTTTATCGAGTAGTAGGCGCGCATTGGCGATAGCTTTTGCCCCAGCGTCCCCTAATGGCATAGCGCCATCGACATATTCATTCTGATAGTCGATAAGAACGAGCGCACAATTTGACCAGTCAAGCGCATCAAAAGTGCCGCCAGCGAGCTCAAGTAGGGTAGAAGGTGTAGAGGTCGTTTTATTCATTAGTATTATTCTCCGTTTGACGATATAAGTATATTTTTCTATCAGTCAGTCTAGCAATTAATAACAGAGATAAATGTTCGATGATACGAATGACAAACAAACCTTTCCAAAATAAATAAAGCAAAAACTTAACGCCATAAATACTATCAATTCAATGTAATTTGAGGTTTTATCAATTATTTATCCAATATTTGCTATATTTGTTACTTACTGTCAATAATGCGCTCTCAGCAAGTTGTAGGTAATGTTTTCAAACACATTTCACAGCCATTTTTGAGCAAAACATGCTAGCATTAGCGGTTATATCTGTCGCTTGTGTTTATTGAGTATGACTAACCAGTCGCTTAGTGACGTTTATCGTTATTTGAGTATTTAGATGACCCATATCATGGTGATGATATGTCGTCGTACGTCCTAAATATTCAATAAGCTCATCATCAATCGCGCGCATACCAACCGTTTAAGAGTACCCATTGTGATATTACGCCGCTACATGACACAACAAGTTGCCTCTACCACTGCCTTAGTGTTGGGGTTTTTGGTAGTGATGATGCTCGGCGGTCGTTTGATACGCTATTTTGGCATCGCTGCTGAAGGTCGTTTGGACGTCAGCCTACTGTTTACTATCATTGGGTATAACCTACCGTACTTTTTAGAGCTCATTTTACCGTTAGCATTCTTTATCGCTTTGATGCTGGTATTTGGTCGCTTGTATGTCGATCAAGAAATGGCAGTGATCAATGCTAGTGGCGTGTCTCGAGGTAAGCTTGCTCGGTTGATGACACCATTAATATTGGCATTGTTCGTTGGTGAAGCGGCGCTATCTGTCGTTGGTAAGCCTTGGGGTGTCCGCTCGTCTGAGGCTGTCTGGCAACAGCAAGCATTGACCAGTGCATTTGATTTGATTCGTCCGAACGAGTTTATCAGTAGCGGCAATTATCATTTATATGTAGGTAGTCTCAGCGATGATAAGAAAAAATTGCAAGATGTGATATTAATCCAATCTGAACCTGCGAAAAAAGGTAGTGCTGCTGAAAGTGTCGATGCTAATGCCACTGATATGAATAACACGATTGACAGTGCAACAGCCGAACAGATTGGCATCTCTGATATCCCAAAAGATATTATAAATAGTGGTGCAAAAGACATTAGCAAAGACACTATCACGCTGGCTAAGCGTGCTGAGCAAGTGGATACCGGCAATAGCGGCGTGACCCAGTTGGATCTGTTTCAAGGACGTCGTTACGAAGTCGGCGCAGGCAGTCTGAAATATAATCAAGTCGCGTTTGATCGTTATCGCATTACCTTGACTGAGTCTTCACAGGAAGTTATCACCGAAGACAATATTGAAACGCAAAAGATTGGACCATTGTGGCAAGCCGCTACGAGTAGCTCACCATCAGGCACTAACAGTGCAATGCGTGCTGCACAAGGTGAGCTTGGCTATCGTTTGGCGCTACCATGGCTGATGATTATCGCGCCTATGTTGGCTGTGCCACTGGCGCAAGTGCGTCCGCGTCAAGGACGTTGGCTGCGATTGTTTCCTTCTATCTTATTATTTGTCAGCTGTGCATTAGGTATCATCTCGCTCAAAAACGCGGTGAGCAAAGACAGCATCAGCGTATGGGCCTATGCATGGCTCATCTTAGGATTTATGGCATTGGCGCTTTATATGAATTGGGGTAGCCGCGTGCAACATCGATTGCGCTTTCGCAAACAAGAAAATAGGCTAGCCGCTGCCGCAACTGACTCAGTTAGCGACATCGATAATCAGAACAACAGCTCACAAGGAGGGCAGTCTTAATGCGCTCTTTATTTGCTAAGTCAGCCAAGTCTGTTCCATTGGCCAAAAAACCTGCCAATCTAAAAGTCCTTAGCCGTTATGTCAAACTTAATGCTCTGTTGGCTATTATCGCTGCCGTCATTGGTTTGTGGGCATTACAGCTGATTTTCTCTTACTTATCAGAGCTTGATTCGTTAGACGATAACTACACTATGGGTGAGGCGCTCAAATATATCTTTTATCGTTCGCCATATTTTTTAGAACAATTTATCCCAACGGGTGCACTATTGGGTGCTGTCATAGGATTAGGCTTACTGGCCAATAAAAGCGAGCTGGTAGTCATGCGCGCAGCTGGGGTCAGTATTTATCGTATCGTCGGCTGGGTATTACAGCCCGCTTTGATATTTGTACTATTGGCATTGGCTATCAATCAGTTCGTCCTACCGTCTTCTAACCAATTAGCGAAACAGATTAATGATGAAGACAGCACCTCACTGGTCACATCAGTACGCGGCTACTGGACGATACAGCCACGATTCGAAACCGCAGAAGATGGCAGTGCCACACCTGATGGTAGCGACATTTTATATATCGATTATGCTGATGTCGCGGGTAATATTGGTGAGGTGAAACGCTGGCATTTGGATAACAACGGTAATTTGCAAACCGCTGTCCATGCTGAAGGTGGAAAGTATACTGGCCGTGAACCAATTGATGTGAACAGTGAAAAGCCAAGTGAGCAGTATCGTTACGAGTGGCAGTTAAACGATATGGTTAAGCTCTCTATCAATCAGGGCTTTGAGAGTAGCCAAGCTATTTCACCATCAGATACGTTAAGCTTACCCTTTGCCCCAGAGTCTGTGTATCTACTGACGCGTAAGGCAGAAGATTTGTCATTGACGCAACTCTATGAGCATCGTACTTTTATGCGCCAACAGGGCAATCGCTCTTTAGATCATGAAGTGGCATTTTGGCAAAAGCTACTATCGCCATTATCGATATTGTCGCTAGTGATTGTCGCTTGCTCATTTGTCTTTGGCTCGCTACGGACGCACAGCTTAGGCTTGCGTATCGTCGTGGCGTTGTTGTTTGGTCTACTATTTAGCTATATTCAAGACTTAGTTGGTTTTGTATCGCTAGCGACAGGCTTTTCACCGATGCTTATGGTGCTATTACCGATTATCGGCAGCGCGTTATTAGGCGGATATTTGATAAAGCGCCAGATGTAAAAAGACAGTTGATCCTACCAAATAAAAAGCACGCTAAATCTGATTTAGCGTGCTTTTTTATGTCGATTTCAATTTGAACAACTGAAACTCAATCAGGCAAAGCTAAAACTAGTCTTTGGTCGCCATCGTAATCGTATAGGTTTTACCTTGTTTGATTTTGTCGCTATTGCCAAACACTTCGGTAAACGAGCGTTTCACAAATTGGCGCAGACCGTTGATGGTGACGACATAAAAACGTCCACCTTTACGCATGCGCGCATAGGCATCAAGGAAGTATAAATAATGCTGCTCTTTACCGACTTTGGCTGGCAAGTTTGACATCACAAGGCTAAAGTCTTTGTCTTTTGCCACATGATTAAAGCCATTTGATAAATGTACATCGACATTGTTTAGACCATTTTTCTCACAGTTACGGCGTGCGTATTCTACCGCCATAAAGTCTTTATCAATCAGCGTATGCTGACCATTTGGACATTCACGTGCTGCCGTCATACCAAGTACACCATAACCACAGCCCAAATCGATCGAATCATCATCTTGCTCAAAATCCACATAATCAAGCAGCATCAAGCTACCGTCATCGAGCTTTTGCGGTGAAAAAATGCCCCACGTGGTCGCAAAATCAAACGGCTTACCCAGCACTTCTTGGCGAAAATTGATATCTTCGCGCCAGTGTTCGGCATTTTTTAATAGGTCAGCAGGTGGTCTATGGCTCATGGGATTCTCGGATAATAGATAGGTAAAAGGTAGTACGCAGCCCATTTAGGCAGCATGTATATCATGACGCACTTTAATAAGGGTATTGTAACGAGAAAAGGGTAGGTTTGCAGCTATCTATTTCTAGAACTGCATTCTGCTGTATTGCAAAAATTTTTAAGAAAAAATGCTAGAGATATTAGATAAGAAGTATCGCTTAATATAGAATCGAATTTAACCTAATAGTCGCTAAGTATTATTTATGCCAGTCATTATATTCGTATCTAAAGTAGACTTCTGGCTTGCACTGTTACTTTGGGGTTTGAGTTTATTTACTGTGTCTGCTCCATTATGGCAGTGGCAGCGAGATGCTCACAAATCCCTCATACAAACTATATTAACGACGGTTATTCTCATACCTTTTGCAGCACTAATGCTCATCCCTTTTTTCGGTACTGAGTACACATTAACGAATGACCAACTACAAGTAGATAGTGGGTTCTCTGTTCAAAAAATTGAGCTTACAGATATCACCTATATTATGCCAACACAAAGCATGAGTTCTGCGCCAGCACTATCATTGGATAGGATTAAAATACTATATAAAGATAAAGAAATACTAATCTCACCAAAAGACAAACCACGTTTTTATCGCGAGATACAGGCACGTAATCCTAGAATAGTGATAGATACAGCAGGCAAATAGAGTGGCATTATCGTTAGCCGGATTCAGCTATACATCGTTCCTGATATTGAATTTTTTTCGAAACTACTTCCCCAAACTCTTCTTCAGTAAATGATCAAATATAAATGGCCCAAATGGTAAAAACGAGCCAAGCACGCCAGCAGGTAGTGCCCAAAGCGGCATTTTTATTCTGCTCGCCGTAATGACCAGCACCATGACATAGGCAACGAATAATACCCCATGCACTGGACCGACATAGCTCACCGCTTCTGGAATATCGAACATATATTTGAGTGGCATCGCGATACCAATTAACAATAGAAAAGACATCCCCTCTAAATAACCCATGATAGTGAGGTTTCTGAGTGCAGTGTTTTGACTATTTGATAAGGTAGATGGTTGAGCTTGCGACACGATATATTCCTTTTACAATCATCAATAATATTAGATTTCAATGCTGCCCATATGGCAAGGCTACCCACGTGGGTGATGCTCCGCATGTAATTTCTGCAATCTTGCCGTTGCTACATGAGTATAGATTTGCGTGGTGGACAAATCGCTATGTCCTAGCAATAACTGCACACTTCTTAAATCTGCACCATGATTGAGCAAATGCGTGGCAAATGCGTGACGTAGCGTATGCGGGGATAATTCTTTATCGATACTGGCGACTTTGGCGTATTTCTTAAGTAGATACCAAAAGTTCTGCCGCGTCATATAGCCACCTTGCGCCGTCAAAAATACCGCTTGGCAATTGCCAGATTTCAAATGGGCAATTAGATCGCCACGCCCATGCGACAGATAATCTTCTAGTGCATCGCTGGCGTATTCACCTAGTGGCACCAGTCGGGTTTTATTGCCTTTACCTGTGATTTGTAGCCAGCCAGAGTTTAGATTCACTTGCTCTAATGAGAGGTTAATCAACTCACTCACCCGTAGACCGCAGGCATATAAAACTTCTAACATGGCTTTGTCACGCAGTCCAAGTGCCGTACTGGTATCAGGTGCAGCAAGTAGATTATCTACGTCAGCCTCAGCTAAGTCCTTTGGTAGCGGACGACCTAGCTTTGGGCTTTTGATACGTTCACAAGGATTGTCTTCACGCAGATTACTGGCAATCATCCATAGATAAAACTGACGCAAGCTTGAGAGCATGCGTGCTTGGGTACGTGGAGTTTTGCCATCTTGAGCAAGGAGTGACAGACAGTGCAGCACATCATCAGGCTGCCAGCGTGTCAGGGCGATAGGATTGGTCAACTCACAAGAGCGTAGGTCTCGCACATAAGCATTACGAGTACGCGTCGCTAGACCGCGCGCCAGCATGGCTTGACGAAACTCAGTCATGTAAGCTGGCTCATCATCGACCGCCAATGCTTTAGGCTGTCGTTGTTGCACGGCGCGATCACGACTCATAGGATAATACTCAGGTAGGGGTTAAGTGAGCGATGACAGATAGTTATTAAAATAATGCCAAACCTATCATGCCATTTTTTTCTTAACCAGATAGCGATATAGCGTTACGTTTGTAGGCGTATCATCATCGCTATCGATGGTGATTTCGTTAGGATCAGCGTCTAAGCTCACGTTTTCAGCCAGCGTTTCTTGGCCTACTAGTTCATGACCCAAGTGACGACAGAAATTCGGAATGTCGCGCGTGGTAGCAGGATCTGTCGCCAATATTTCAATCACTTCACCGCCATCTGCTTTACGAATGACGCGGTGTAGCATCATGACGGGCTCAGGACAAATGAGCCCTTGAGTATCTAAGTGATGGTGGATAGGCGTGTCTGGTATCGAAGTGGTCATAGTCATTATCGTAAAGCTAAATAAGTGGGTTTAAGGACAAGTAGGATGAGTAGTTTGCTTAAGTGCTTATCGCGGCGTACTTTGTATATCGTCTACGCTTCAGTAATCTCAGTCTCTTCGTCGACTTCAGACACATCAGCTACTACTAAAAAGTTAAAAAACCGCTTAAAACTTACTTTAAATAAAAATGCCACACCCAACCAACAAGATAGCCCTAACCATGCAGTATCGGCAAAAATTAATCCACCAACCAATATAAGGGTTGATACACCAATACTCATGGCAATCATCGATGGTTGATTTAAGCGATAACGATAAACGACCAACGCATCATAAATAGTAATGGGTATCGTGAGGGCTACTAGGGCATATGGCAAATTATAAAATAATTGATAAAGCAGCTGGTTATCATGGAAGGCTTTGATACTAGCAATCGTGCCAAAAACCACAAATGCAAAAATAGCCGCATAAATGAGATAAATCGCTATTTGGTTGGCACGCTGTGCGCCTTTAATACGGGCAATAGCAAGTGGAGCAAAACCATGCTGTGACTTATGTTGCGAAGGTTGGTCTGAGACAGTGGTCATAGTAATCAGTCATTTATCCGTTGAGAAGTACGATGTATCGAAGTGGCATTATAGCCGCACACGTGTCTTTTACCTATTTGGCTGCTTTATTCTGCTTTGATTGCATCGATAGCGATACTGCTATTAGGATCAGCAAAATAGGTCGACATTAGGATACAAGCAGAGATATCATCGATTGGGTCGCGTTCGTTTTTGATCCAACCATTGTCCCATGCGATTTCTCTTGCTTCGATGGAAGTCAGCCGCTCATCACACAGTGATACGGTCACTGGCAAATGTTGCTCCATCACTCTATGGGCCAGACGACGAGCGAATTTGTGCGCTCGTTTTGAAAGCATGGAGCTAGTGCCATCCATATTAAGCGGTAGACCGACCACGACTTGCGCCACGCCCCAGACTTTGATGATACCAATTAAATTGTCCCAATCTGGCTGACCGTTATTCATTGCCAAAATGTCAAAGGCACGCGCCGTCTGCGTAATGGTATTACCGAGCGCCATGCCCATCTTTTTGACACCGTAATCTAGCGCCAAGATAAGATGTGGCTTTACCTCCGGCTCAATAGTTTCAGCAATGATATTACTATCTTTATCGAGAGTATCAATATCAATGTCATTATCTATAGCGTCTGTGCTATTCGCTGTAAAAGTGCTATCTACCATAGTAATGGGTGTCCTTTATGTCTTCATCTAAATTCGTAGAGCGTATGAGATCACGCATGACCTATGTCACTACTAAGATAGTCAAAGTTGACACCGATTTTGTCGGCTGCGATTTGCCAGCGTTCTTCAAACGGTGTATCAAATAATAAATTTAGATCAGCAGGGCAAACTAGCCAATCACCATTACTGAGCTCTTGGTCTAGCTGTTTCTTACCCCAGCTGGCATGACCTAGACACAGCTGATAGTGACCAACGCCTTGTCCTGCAGCGATACGCTTTAGAATATCTTGGCTAGTCGTGATGCAAACGTTCTCTGAAATAGCAAAAGAAGACGCCCATTCTGGCTGACCCGTATGCAGTACAAAGCCGACCTCAGGATACATAGGGCCGCCTTCTAATGCCACATCTTCCATCACCTGTGGATTGGTCACTTCAATGTCTAAATCTTCTAGCAGCTTACCTACGCGAGATTGCTCAAGCGGACGATTGACCATCAGACCTAGCGCACCGTGCTTGTCATGACGGCAAATATATATAAGTGCCTGCTCAAACCTTGGGTCTGACAGCTCTGGTGCTGCAATCAAAAAATGATGGGTCAAATTGGTTTTAGACATAGAAACAAACGCAACCTAATAATAAGGGTGAAAGACCACTATATGGTGATAATCAATAGAAAAGCAAGATTCACACCAATTGCTGCTGACGATCATATAGATTCAAATAACCATCCGTTTTGATGAAAACGAATGATTATTCAACGTTAGATAGGTCAGGTAGAGCGTTATTTAACATCGGATAATAAGCTGCGGGCATGATCGCGCGTGACATCGGTAATAATGACGCCACCAGACATACGCGCCAGCTCGTCTACTTGTGTACTGTCGGTCAGTATGAGTAGCTCGCTTTCGGTCTGTTCTTGATGGTGCTTTTGTACCAAGATATGTTGATGCGCTTGCGCTGCGACTTGTGCTTGGTGTGTAATGGCCAGTAATTGCTGTGTTTGCCCAAGCGAGCGTAGTAGCTCGCCAACCACTTGCGCAGTACCGCCACTGATACCAACGTCGACCTCATCAAATACCAACATAGGCTTGGCGGCGTTGTTATCAGCATTGGTCGCTTGTAAGACCTGCATCACGAGAGCCATACGTGACAGTTCACCACCTGAGGCAATTTTATGTAGGGGCTGCATTGGCATACCGACATTGGCGCTAAATAATAAATCAATATCGAAACAACCTTGTGCATTGTACTGACTAGGTTCGGTTTTTTTGGTAAAGACAAATTCACAGCGAGCATTAGGTAGCGCAAGTGGTTGTAGCTGTTTGATGAGTTGTTTACTAATCATCGGAGCAGCTTTTGTGCGCTCTTGATTTAACTGTGTAGCCATCGCCAGATAGTCTTGCCAAGCCTGATCAATTTGCGCTGCCATTGCATCACTGCTTGGCTCGTTCTCTAGCTGCTCTAATTGCGCTTCCCAGCCCTTTGCTTCATCAATTAAATCACTCGCTGGCAAGCTATGCTTACGTGACAGACGATGTCCTAAGCTGATTAGGTTGTCTAATGTTTGCAAACGTTCAGGATCAGGTAGCTGCTGTTCGGCGTAATCTGATAGCAGGGCAGTCACCTCAGTGATTTGCTGCTGTGCTAGATGGAGCTGTTCAGAAGCTTGTTCAAACGTTTGACTGACGCTTACTTGATTGTCACAGAGTTTAATCGCTTGTCCGAGCAAGGTCATGACGTCTGGCTCATCGGTATCATTGTCGAGCAAATGCAGACCATGACTGGCCTCTTGCATTAAGGCTTCAATATTGGAAAGCTCTTCGTGTTCAGATTCAACTTCTGCGTAGTCCACAGCCAATAACGGCGCAATATCTGCTAATTGACTCTGCAACAACTGAATACGATCTTGACGCTGGGCTTCGCGGCTCGCGATGTCATCCGCGCGACGTTTTAGCTGCTGATAGGCTTGATAGCTACTGGCAGTTTGGTTGGCTAGCGGTATTATCTGTGCCATCTCATCAAGCCATTGCACCACAAATTGTGGCTTGAGCAATGCTTGCTGAGCATGTTGGCTATGTATATTGACCAATAAAGTGCCTAAACTCTTTAGCTCCGCTAAGCTAACCGGTGAACCATTTAGCCATGCTTTTGAGCGGCCAGTATTACTTAATTGTCGACGAATAAGTACTTCAGGCTCTTCTAGCGGTCTCTCATTTTTGGTAAACCACTCAGCGACGACGCTATTATTCTCTACATCGAATTGAGCGTAAATATCCGCATGCGCAGCGCCATGCCTGACCATCGCACTGTCTGCTCGCTCACCGACACATAGTGATAGTGCATCTAGCAATAACGACTTGCCAGCACCTGTTTCACCAGTGATGACATTAAAACCTTCAGCCACGCTCAGCTCATGCTGAGCAATCAACGCAAACTGATGTAAAGTTAACGATACTAGCATCAACGCCTCTCAGGACAGACAATGGACATCATATAAATCTTAGGAAGCCATCTATAAATAGGGTAAATAAGGAAGTGAAAATATCTATTTAAACTTGCTAATTAGATAAATATTGTAGGCAAATAGTATGGTGTTAAATGTGCGTAAATACAAACTTTAAGACGAGGTATAACAGAATTTATTATTGGGAGATTACCATAAAACTATTAAAAACTGACAATAAATCATCAACATAATATCTATGATGTTAATCATTAAGGTCATTGGATATTCAAAGATAAGCATAGTATGAGAAGAAGTATTTTGACTGATAATGATAAAAAAATACCTAAGTTAGTGGCCTAGCATCCGCCTAGAAAAATACCAAATAAATATTAAATGAGCGAATGGGATACTTGCCATCAAATAGAATTTTCCTAGTCGCTTTAACAAACTTTATAGATATAATGTGGTAGCATAATCTCACATAATGATAAACTCTTCTTATGAGTTTGATGCGCGATGCAACCTAATAACGAGTCATAATTTTGTAAAATTGTAGGCGTATAGTGGTGAAAAATATGCCACTCAATCATTATTCAAAATCGTTTTCATAGAACCTGTGGCTACCTTTAGCGCGCAGATATCTACTATAGAGGGGTAAGGTGCCTAAAGCAGGTGTGTTTGCGTACTGGTCGCGTATTTTAAGCCCAGTGCAACTCTGTCGGTACTTTAACCCGTTACTTATTTTTTAGTTTTGCCATAATTATTTGATAAGGAAGCCACTATGACAGCGGCGCAATTTACTAACGTAACAGTTAATGCCCAAGCGACAGTATCTTATGATGGTCGCTGCTCAAGCCATACCATTATGTTTGAGGATGGTCGCCATAAAACGCTAGGCGTTATCTTACCTTGCGACAACTTGGTTGAGCATTACCACTTTAGCACCAACACCTCTGAGCGTATCGAAATCACCAGTGGTGAGTGTGAAGTGAAGATCAATGGTGATGATGAATTCAGCTACTACCGTGCAGGTCAGTCATTTGTCGTTGAAGGCAATAGCGGTTTTAACCTACGTACTGAAGAAATTGTTCAATATGTCTGTCATTTAGAAGGCTGATATTATTAATAGGGCGCTTGAGCTTTCATTCTAGCGCCTGTTCTATCACACATTAGTGTTTCGAGAAAATAAGCAATATCGGATTGGTATTGTTTATTTCTTTTTTGACGTTTGGTTTACTGTTCTCTCATCATCAATGGGTCATGACACGTAAAATCTACGTTATCTTCTTTTATCCCGTCGCCTAGTGCGATATCCACTTTATATTTAGTAGGCCTATTATGGCAAAACCAATTTATTTTTACGGCATTCATGCCATTGATGCATTACTTGAACATCGTCCTCTTGATGGTCTTAGTTTGTTTGTGCAGCAAGGGCGTGAGAGTGACAGTCATGTACAAGCTATCATGGCCGAAGCGGAAGCAAATGGCATTAGCACTCAACCAACCCAAAAAGACAAGCTAACGCAGTTATGTGGCAGTCCGCAGCATCAAGGTGTGGTACTCAATGCTCGTCCGTTAGGTTTTGCAGATGAAGGTTTGCTTGATACTATTATTGGCCGTGAACAGTGCTTATTATTGGTACTAGATCAAATTACTGATGCACATAACTTTGGCGCTTGCTTACGTACCGCAGTGGCTATGGGTGTGGATGCAGTGGTTTGTCCAAAACACCATGCAGCGAGTCTGACGCCAACAGTGGCTAAAGTATCGGTTGGCGCAGCAGAGATGATGCCGATCGTCAGCGTTACGAACTTAGCACGCACGTTGTCGCAAATCAAAAATGCAGGCGTTTTCGTATTTGGTACGGCACTTAGTGAAGAGGCTAAGCCAATACATGCCGCTGACCTAACTGGCAAGACCGCTATTGTTATGGGTTCAGAAGGAGAGGGTATGCGTCGCCTGACAATGGAGAGCTGTGATGAGTTGGTTTATATTCCAATGTCAGGAAACGAGCATGGTAATCTACAGAGCCTAAATGTGAGTGTTGCTACTGGCATGGCGTTGTATGAGGTTAATCGCCAGCGAACTTTAGCTGCTGGGCAAGCGTAAGATACTCTTGGTGCAAGGGTTCTAACTGTAGATATAGAGAGGCAAGGTCGCTCTCATTGAGTATGACATTGTCTGCATGACGATTACGCTCTTCACGACTCAGCTGATTGGTCATAATGGCCTTAATTTTTTGTATGCTTTGATCATCACGCTGACTGGCACGCGCAAGCTGTGTGTCTTCGGTGGCATCCATGACTAAAATACGTTGACATAAATTAGCCAGTCCTGCTTCTGCCGCCTCTATAAGTAGGGGCGCAGATAAGATTATATACGGTGAAGTACTAGCATCTAGCTGTGCTTTTGCTGTCTCACGTATCGCTGGATGAGTGATAGCTTCAAGCTCAATCAACGCTTCAGGATTTGCAAATACGTGTGTACGTACAGCAGCCCTATCCATGACACCATCATCCGTCAGTATCCAATCACCAAATTTTTTCTGAATTTTCTGCAGAGTGACGCTACCTTTAGCGACAGTCTCATGGGCGATCACGTCTGCATCAATAATATCGATGCCTTGCTCAGCAAACCAAGCACTAGCGGCAGATTTGCCACTACCGATACCACCCGTCAAACCAACCACAAGCTTCTTATTTTTTGGTTGCGTAGTTTGTGGTTGGTGTGAATAAGAGTGCGATGTATTTTTTGACATAATAATGGCTTATCTGACAGATAGAACAATGAATGCAGCTATAAACTCACAATTGGCCTTTTAAGGCTTCGTTCATGAGTCACTGCCGAAAATTTACTACAATAATCTAGTGTACTCTGTCAGTTGTTAGACATACATACCGAGATACCAACTGACGATATCTGAGCCGTATAATAGGGCAACAATACCTGCAATAGCGATATAAGGTCCGAAAGCGAAAGGTCGGCTTTCACCCTGCTTTTTCATCAAGATCAATCCAACGATAGAGCCAAGTAAAGACGATAGTAGAATAATCAAAGGTAACATCATAGGTCCGAGCCAAGCACCTAATACTGCTAGTAGTTTAAAATCCCCTTGACCCATTCCATGTTTTTTAGTTATTAAATAAAACACCTTGACTACTATCCATAGCGATAAAAACCCAAGTAGTAATCCCCATATTGACTGTGTTGGTGAGACGAACCAGCTTTGTGAGTTTACCGCCAATCCTAAGCCTGCTAATGGAAAGGTCAGGCGATCAGGTAGTAGCTGCGTATCAAAGTCGATACCTGTTAGAGCGACCAGTGTCCATACTAAAACCAATGCGGACAAACCTGTAGCATTTACCCCAAACTTATATATTACTAATACGGACAGGAGGGCAGTGACTAGTTCAACGAGAGGATAACGCAGACCGATAGCCGCTTTGCAATTTGAACAGCGTCCGCGTAGTAATAGCCAACTTATTAAAGGGATATTTTCATACCACTTAATTTTATGTGCGCAATGGGGGCAGCGAGAGGCAGGGCGACTTAGGGTGATTGGTTGGTCAGTAGCGACAATATTTGCTATGGGTAGCGTATGCTCGCGTGGCATATCTGCCTGTTCAGACATAAACTGGCTACACTCTTGTCTCCACCCATACACCATCATCAATGGTATGCGATGAATCACGACATTTAGAAAACTGCCAACGCAAAGACCTAATAGGCCAAATAAGAATAAAGCTAGGGTACTATTCTCTTGTAGTAACTGTATAAATTGCATCAAATCATTATCCTACTACTGCGCCCATTTGGAAGATTGGCAAGTACATTGCAATGACTAGGCCACCAATTAATACACCCAATACCGACATAATGAGTGGTTCCATCAAGCTGGTTAGACCATCAACCGCATTATCAACTTCATTCTCGTAGTAGACAGCGACTTTATCTAGCATTTCTTCTAGGCTACCAGATTCCTCGCCAATACCGACCATTTGAATAGCTAAACTTGGGAACAAGTTGGTAGATCGTATAGAGAACTGTAATTGCTGACCAGTAGATACATCACTCTTAATTTGCTGGGTAGCATTGTAAAAAACAACATTATTGGTCGCACCAGCAGTAGAATCTAAGGCATCGATAAGCGGCACACCAGCAGCAAAAGTTGTAGATAGTGTACGAGCGAAACGAGCAATAATTGCCTGATAAGCAATGTTTCCAAATATCGGAGCCTTTAGCGTAGCCCGATCCAAAAAGTCACGGAACTTTTTAGAGCGCTTTTTAGCCTCAGTAAAGCTGATAATTGATCCACCAATGACAATGATCAAAATAAACCACCATGCCTGCATCCATTCAGACATCGCTACTACCATCTGAGTAAAAGCAGGCAGCTCTGCGCCAAATGATTCAAATAATCCAGAGAATACAGGTACTACCTTTACGAGCAAAATTATAGTGACAATGATAGCAACTACGATAACAGCAATAGGGTACTTCATCGCCTTTTTGATTTTTGCTTTTAGAAGCTCACTCTTTTCTTTGTAAGTAGCGACTCGTTCAAGCATCGTTTCAAGTGCACCTGATTGTTCACCAGATTCGACGAGTGAGCAGAATAAATCATCAAAGTAACGAGGATGTTTGCGCAAAGAAGAGGCAAAGGTACCACCTGCCTCAATATCTGCTTTGATTTGCAATACTAAGTCTTTCATACTCGGATTATCGAGGGAGTCGGCGACGATTTCAAAAGACTGGGTCAATGGTACACCTGCTTTCATCATTGTTGCCAACTGCCGAGCAAAAATAGCAATATCAATGGCTTTAATGGCTTTTTTAAAGGTATAAAGTGGCTTTGGTTTTTTCTTAATTCCTTTAACTGTGATACCTTGTTTGCGTAGGGTCGCTTTTGCCAGTTCTAAACTACGACTGGTAGTTTCGCCCTTAACTTTCTGTCCGCGTCGATTCACACCGTCGTAAACAAAATCTAACAACATATCGGTCTTAGCTTTTGCCATATTACTACCCTCAAAATTGTCCAATATAGATATTGTAAACCTACAACAAAATACCAGACTTGAAGTATTAGTCAGGCATACTTTATTTTAGCTTAAAAAACCAGTGTTTATCTGTTTTATTTTTAAAGTTATACGATAAAGAACATTGCTAGTTTATAACTTTTCTAGCAACTGAAAGTCAAGATGCTAAGACATAGCATATATTTTATGATTTCACTTATTATTCAGAAGTTACCCGCATCATTTCTTGAATACTCGTGACACCTTGCAATACTTTTAAAATTCCAGAACGTCGCAAGTCGCGAAAACCGTTTTTAATGGCAGCGTCTTTGATATCTATTGCGTTACCATCTTCCATGATAATGCGTGAAATATCAGGGCTGACTTTCATCACCTCATAGATACCTACACGGCCTTTATAACCTTCACGGCATTCATTACAGCCGACTGGTTCATAAATGACATTATCAGTGTTATCTAGATCAGTATCGGTAAAACCAATCTCTAATAAGCTCTGACGCGGTATGCTAATAGGTTTTTTACAGTTCTTACAGAGACGTCGTGCCAATCGTTGGGCAATAACTAGGTTGACTGATGTGGCAATGTTAAAAGAGGCAACACCCATGTTACGTAGACGCGTTAATGTTTCAGGTGCCGAGTTAGTATGCAAAGTAGAAAGAACCATATGACCTGTCTGCGCAGCTTTAATAGCGATCTCAGCAGTCTCAAGGTCACGAATCTCACCGACCATGACAATATCAGGATCTTGACGTAAAAAAGACTTAAGCGCATTGGCAAACGTTAGACCAACTTTGGCATTGACATTGACTTGGTTAATTCCTTCAAGGTTAATTTCGACTGGATCTTCAGCCGTTGAGATATTGGTTGCGCCAGTATTTAAGATATTGATACCAGTGTAAAGTGATACCGTCTTACCAGAACCAGTTGGACCAGTGATAAGCAACATTCCTTGTGGTTTGTGTAATGCCTCTAAAAACATTTCCTGCTGATCTGGTTCATACCCCAATGCATCAATACCTAGCATGGCTGATGATGGGTCAAGGATACGCAAAACAAGCTTTTCACCGAATAACGTCGGTAATGAGTTTACCCGGAAATCAATCGCTTTATTTTTAGAAATTTTTAGTTTAATACGCCCATCTTGTGGTACCCGACGTTCTGAGATATCCATCTGAGACATGACCTTTAAGCGTGCTGCAATTTTATTCGCAAGTTGAACCGGTGGATTGGCCATTTTTTGCATGACGCCATCGACACGAAATCGTACTCTGAAAGAC
>CAJXUF010000010.1 GCA_913061175.1 uncultured Psychrobacter sp. | reverse complement strand
GCAGCGTCAGATGTGTATAAGAGACAGGATAATCTGTCATTACATCCTGCTTTGCTTGTACCGCATCGATTGACGTTTCTAATGGTCGCTCATTTTTACCTTTTCGTAGAGACAACCAGTATGCATCTCGGCCGCGTGGATCTATCATATGGCGTACTGGCTGAGCAGCTTGCTTATGGCCTAACGAGGTTACTTTTCGACCCCTGATATCATCGGCATGCTGCACATCAGGAATATTAACGTTTAATACATGATAGGGCAAACTTTTGAGCATCTCTAAAATCGAAGTCTCAGTAAGCAGTTTGACGATTTCATGTGCGGCCACTTGATAATCACTAGCTGATTCTTGCCCGCCGTTTTTGACACCCCCGCCTACCAAAGACGTTGCTATAGCAGGAATACCAGATAGTTGCGCGGTCAATGCAGCACCGAACGTACCAGAGAACATCACATCCTGTCCAAGGTTAGCCCCTGAGTTGATACCTGTAATCACGCAGTCAAAGTCAGTATCACGATACAACTCATGGATTGCTAGATAAACACAATCAGCTGGTGAACCATTTACCGCTACAAATCTGGAGGGCAGCTGATGCGTGTGCAGTGGTCTTGAGACACTCAGCGCGCTGGCATAGCCACTTTGTTCATCGTTAGGGGCGACGACCACCACTTCACCAATAGTCGATAATGCTTGAGATAGTGCCAATAATCCTGGCGCATAAACACCGTCATCGTTACTAATTAAAAATCTCATTTCTGCTCAGTATGTGGTTAATATTTTATTAGCTGTCTTTCTACATCTGTATTTGATAATTCTACTATCGCGCCATATCTGTTCAAAATATGGCATAAAAACACGATGCTCATATTTAAAATGAAAACATGATACTCTAATTCTCCAATGAGATGACGTCTCAGTCTAGAGAAAAAGAGTCATTTTGATAGCATGGGCGATTATAACTGAATAATATAAAGACACGAACCCTGTCTTTAGCAAAGTATCATGCTCTTCTTATGCTAATGATTATACGATGAAAGTAGCATAACAAGATCTGTATTAAGCGAATGACAACTAGTAGATTAAGCATCTAGTAGATTAAGCATCGCGTTACAATAAGCAACACCCCACAACAATACAAACCGATGTACTGATACTGAAGTAACGTCATTAGGGTATGCTACTGATATGTTGCTAAAAAATGGTTTTGGCTCACAAGATATCTACACATAAATCAATATTTTATGTGACTTTTGTTTTTTTACCGATTAACATATGACCATTAAATAAAGACGAGCGAGTGTAATACTGAATGAATAAACAATCGATATTATCTATAGCTTCTGTGATAGCAAATACTGCCTCAAAAGTTGGGATTGCAGGACTGATAACGTCTGTTGCTATGCTGTCTCAAGCTTCTAATGCTGCGAATAACTCTGGCACTACCATTCCGCTAGACATGTCTGGCATTAACATCACTAAGCACGAAATTGCGGTAATGCAGGTACTATCAGAGATATGCCCACCAATGCTAAATGGTAAGCAAAAACAGCGGTTCTATAAGTCGTACACCGTACAGCTGCATGAGCTAATGCCTTCTCTAGAAGATCCAAAAGCGGCTATTCAATACCTATCTACACAGCAAGACTATCGCCAGATACTACAAGGTATTCGTAGTTGGACGATGGGATTCTCAAAGCAAGAAAACAAAGCACTATGTGAAGATTTGGCAAACGCGGATTATTAGACAACTAGCTAGTTTAATTCAATGACTAGCGTCACCTGCTTAATGTGTTAATAATAATATTGCTATTAATGATAATAAAATAAAAGCTATGTACTCTTTATAACATCGGTTAAGCAAATATTATCAACTGATTGGTTAGATATCTGTAGCATCGAAGCTTGCTGTCACTTTACTTGTTATTCACAAGCAGTGCAGCAGGCTTTTTTGTGAGCGTTGAATTCTCTATTGCAGAGACTGGTCAGATGATAGTCAGAACAAATATATGATAGGCCTTCATTTTTCTTTTCAAACTTGCCTTATTTTTGCATTTATTGATTCCCCATCGGTAGTCATTTTGCTAAGATAAGGCGTTAATTTTATGTCTATTGTGTAGGCGTTACTATTTTCGTCGATACATTATTTTAAACACTGCATTTAAGACATGCTGCTTAAAATAATGTATGGAAATAGGTACAAAACATAAGCGATAGATACATTTGGTTCCATGATGCGGTGTAATGATATATGACAGTAAAGCGTGTAAAAAATCAGCTGATACAGCTGGTAGTTGGTGTAAGTATCTCGATGAGTGCAGTAGTGGCAAACGCAGCCATTCAACCACCTGAAATGGACAATACTGCCTATGTGTTGATGGACTATAACACTGGCGAAATTTTGGCTCAAAAGAACGCCAATGAGGCGCTGCCGCCAGCATCTCTGACTAAGATGATGACCAGTTATATCATTGAGCAACGCTTAGCATCAGGCGACCTGAAAGAAGATGAACAGGTATTGATGAGTCCAAACGCATGGTGCCGTGGTAGCAGCAGCCAATCTTGTATGTATGTGCCTGTGAACAAAACTGCCAGCGTCATCGATATGCTACGCGGTATTATCATTCAATCAGGTAATGATGCATCAAAAGCCATGGCTGAACATATTGCTGGTAGCGAAGCCTCATTTGCAATATTGATGAACGAACAAGCGCAAAAAATTGGCATGGAGAACTCTAACTTTGTCAATGCTACGGGTATGCCTGATGAAGGTCATTTAGCATCAGCTTTGGATTTGTCTAAACTTGCGCGCGCTATTATCAAAAACAGCGGCGACTACTATAGTATCTACGCAGAAAAAGAGTTTACTTATAACGGTATTACCCAAGGTAACCGTAATGCTCTGCTGATTACTGACCCAACCGTTGATGGCCTAAAAACGGGCCACACTGATGCGGCAGGCTACTGCTTAGTAGCATCAAGCAACCGCGAAGGCATGCGCCTAATCTCTGTCATTATGGGTACCAAGAGCCAACAGGCTCGCGCCGATCAGTCACGCGAACTACTTAACTGGGGTTTCGGTCACTTTACAACGGTTACTAAAGCACCTACTGGACAGTTCGTTAGTAAGCTTCCAGTATGGTTTGGAGAAGCTGACGAGGTAGAACTGGCAACTGGCGACAACTTGCAAATTCTAACTAGCAAGACACAGAAAAACAAAATCACTACAGTGGTGGATATTCCTGAGAGCTTAGAAGCACCGATCAAAAAAGGTCAGGAAGTT
Organism: uncultured Psychrobacter sp.; assembly: GCA_913061175.1. Taxonomy (GTDB): domain Bacteria; phylum Pseudomonadota; class Gammaproteobacteria; order Pseudomonadales; family Moraxellaceae; genus Psychrobacter. The sequence continues at coordinate 24,573 of CAJXUF010000010.1, read as the reverse complement.
GGTAAAATGATGGCTGTAATCGATGGTAAAGCGGTAGCCTCAGTTCCTATCATCGCAACTAATGATATTGAACAGTCAGGCTTTATGAGCCGTACGTGGGAACATATCGTACGCTGGGTAAAGAATCTTCTCTAAGAGAAACCTTTAGAAAGCAATTCTAGCTAAAACTGTTTAAAAAAAGACGCCTCAAAATGGGCGTCTTTTTTGTTTTTATGCCTACTTTATTTTAAAAGTGCTTTAATATTGAAAAGTAGAAAATATAGAAAATGCTATCTAGTAAAATAAACCTAACTAGGAACACGGATTTAATAGAACCGTACTACGTCCAAACCAACCATTGCTTTAATAGGTCGCTTAACGCTTTGTCCTTATAAGTAGCAATATGGCAATAATCGACACCAGCTGCTTTTAAACCATACTCAAAACTGTCTACATAGCGCGCCCGATGCTGCGGATACCAATATACCAATAACGCACGATGCTCGCTCTTACTACCCTCATCGCTTTCATACTTACGGATACGTTTGGCTAGCATCTCAGCTTTTTCTGGGAAAACATCTTCAGCAAACATTACCATGTCAACTTTCTGCTTACGCATCTCCTCTATGACGAGTTGATTACCTTGGCGACAAATAATCGTAGCCCCTAGGTATTCCAGTTCCTCTAACAAGGAGCCTGTCTCATGATAGTAATAATAAATAATCGTTAGACCAGACAATAAGCGCTGCTGTTTTGATTGCTGTTGATTGGGCATCGCTATGGTCAGCGTAAACTGCGTACCTACGCCAAGCACACTATCAACATCAATAGCAGCACCCATAAGCTGCGCCATTTGTCTAACAATCGGTAAGCCAACCCCTGAGCCTTCGTACTGGCGAGTTTGCGAAGAATCCACCTGAAAGAACGGATTAAATATATCGTCTAGGTGCTCATTATCGATACCAATACCCGTATCTTTCACGCTAATTTGCCAGCGGTTACTCTTATTAAAATGTGTCAGTTGCGACGTAATCGTAATTTTTCCGACAGGTGTAAACTTAATCGCATTGTTGAGTAGTATCGATAGTATCTGATGTATTTTTTCTGAATCACCGTATAGGCTATAGTCTATATGATGAATATTACTAATCAACTCTAACCCTTTTTGCGTAGCCATATTTTCAAACTTAGCTAGCAGATCAGCGATTAACTGTAATGGGTTAAACTCATTTTTATGAATTCTTATCTGGCCTTTTTGAATCTGGTTCAACTGTATAATATGATCTAACGACAATACCAATTTATCACTGCCGCTACTGATAATCTCTACCGCGTCTTTTTGCTCTCTGTTGAGCGTCTCATGATCCAATAGTTGTAAACCACCTACAATTGCATTCAACGACGTTTTTAACTCATGAGAAATCATGCTTTGAAAATTATGCAACTGCACATCAAGTGACACATCTTTATTGTGCAATTGCTGTTCAAAGGCTGCAAGGGTTTCATAACCTTGCCGTGCTTCTTGTAAACGATTGAATAACACAATTAATGCTTTTTTGATTTGGGTCAGTTCTTGAAAATTGAATTGCTGCGGAATGACTGGTAATTGCTCTAGATTTGCATTGTTCATGACAATGGCACAAACATCGGTCAATGCTTCGATATCTCTGACTGGCCAATTAAGCTTTCTAAAAATGTATAAGGCAAATATAACAATCAGTACCACTGTTGTTAGCCATAACCACAGGATATTTTGGAACCAATGTAAACGTAGCAATTCTACGTCCATCGTAATATTAATATAACCAATCAATGTGCTATTTTCGGTAGCTATATCAGTCGTCTCATCTGGCACTGACGATTCGCTCATAATATTTGATAAAGCCAGTGCCAACTGCTGATTGGAATCAGATTTATTCGACGCGGCACTATTGGCATCAAGGTCTTTACTAATCACTGGATAGTTGAAACTGACCGTATGCGCAAATAAAGCATTTTTCCAATCATCAATCGACTGGTCTATATCTTCAATTGGCTCAGAAGTTGAATAGAAAACAATACTCTGAATCGTCGGCTCGTTTTCTAATAAGATATTGACTTGTTCAGCCACGATATCTGCGCCATCTGCAGTCGATGCGCTAGTCGTTAGTAGCGATGCCAGTTGTTGAATATGGTGGTTTTTTTCTTGATAGTGATGCACTAAGCCATAAATAAAAGGCAATAAAAAACCTGCCAGCACTGCCAATACGACAGCTTGTATGACAGAACGCCAGATAAGTACGGGTATGGTTTGAAACGAACGGTTGTTCATATCACTCTACTGAGTCGCGGGCAGCTTTGATTTATAGTACAGGTATTTTAAAGATGTGATAAGTAAAACATTTGAGTATTTTTTGACGCATTAAGATAGCTATTTATAAGCCCAAACTATAGCGTATTAATAGAAAAATGTCATCGCGCTATCGAACGCGATGACATTCATCATAAATCTAAATATATAAAGCCTAAAATACGAGGATTAACGAGGCTTTTTATCTTTGGTAGTAAATTTCTGTGATCTATTACGCTCACGCTGACGCAACTGCTGGGCTTTTGCCTTAGTCGGCGTATCGCTCTTATTCGCATATGGATTGTCGTTTTGCTTCAAGATAACGTTAAGCGGTGTGCCTTCTAACTTAAATACTTGACGGAATTGGTTCTCTAGATAACGCTGATAGCTTTTAGGAAGCGAACTGGTTTGGTTACCATGAATAACAATAACGGGTGGATTGTGGCCACCAATATGCGCATAACGTAACTTGATACGACGACCAGCAACGGTCGGTGGCGGATTGGCCGTTACCGCATCTTGCAGAATCTGAGTCAAACGGTTGGTCGATACTTCAAACATCGAAGATTTGTACGCACGTAAAATAGACGGATATAAATTACCGACGCCTGTACCATGCAGTGCCGAAATCAAATGTATTTTTACATAAGGAATAAAGCTAAAACGGCGATCCATTTCAAGCTTGATATAGTCTCTTTGATCTTGTGTTAGACCATCCCATTTATTGATCGCAACGACTAACGCTCGTCCAGCGTCAAGCGCATACCCAATCATATGCAAATCTTGATCCACGATACCTTCGTGAGCATCAATGACAATCACAGTTACATTAGAATCTTCAATCGCCTGCAAGGTCTTAATGACAGAGAATTTTTCTACTTTTTCATCGATTTTACCACGGCGACGTACACCAGCAGTGTCGATCAAGACATAGTCTCTGCCTTCACGCTGATAAGGAATATAAATACTGTCGCGCGTCGTGCCTGGCATATCGAATACTACTACTCGGTCTTCGCCAAGCAGGCGGTTGACGAGCGTCGATTTACCCACGTTTGGACGACCAATAATGGCAAGCTTCAAGCCTCTTGGCTCTACTATGTTTTCTTGCTCAGGCATATCAGCCGTTAGCACTTCAAGCAAGTTGCCCACACCGCGACCATGACTGGCTGCCATCGGATACGGCTCGCCCAATCCTAGTGCATAAAACTCGGCAGGTGCTGCATCATGTACGCCATCGACTTTATTGGCAACGACATAGACAGGCTTGCCTAACGTATGCAAAAACTTACCAATTTCAGCATCAGCGCCAATCATACCGGCACGAGCGTCAACGACGAATACAATAATATCTGCTTCATGGATCGCTGTATGCGACTGCTCAGACATATAGTCATCAATATTACCGCTACCGTCGTCAGCTTCACCGATACCACCCGTATCTACAACGATAAAGGATTTGTCTTCATAAGTTGCATCACCGTACTGACGGTCACGAGTCAATCCTGAAAGGTCAGCGACCAATGCCTGCCGACTTTTTGTGAACTGATTAAATAAGGTGGATTTACCGACGTTTGGACGACCAATTAAGGCGACCACAGGCTTGATACTCATGGGTTACTCTCAGTGAAAGGCACAATGACGGGCAGTACAGTTATTCTTATAACCAGTGACATAACAATAGTAATAGATATGCTGCAATTGACCGTGAATTAAAATGAATGATAGAACAATAGCAAAAATAATAGATGGCTATTTTACGATTAAAAATAGTATATAGGATGGCTTCATAATACCTATTATACATAAATAAGTAGTATATATGGATAGCACATCGGTCGCATAGAGTACGCGAAAGCCTGTGTTTAAACAAGCAATTTACACAAGGCACTAAACGCTGACTAAGCAGCGTTTGTGTTTTATAAATGATAATCAAGAATAGGCTTAAGGGCTATAGTGAAATATTACACTTCATTAATCACCGATAATCACCTATCTATATAGTTATTAGCGCACTAACTGCCAGATAGCAACTTGTCCTGACGTACTTTGAGTCATTAAACGACCACCTTGAACTTGCAAGTTGGTCAACGCACCTTTTGTCTCTACACGACTAACGATGCTACCCGTAGCAGGGTCAAACAAATGCACTACGCCATCAAAATCACCAATGGCGATATAGTTGCCAATCATCACAGGATTGGTAAGGTCACGATAAGCCAATTCGTCACTTTCCCACAGCGTCTCGCCACTGTTGCGATCATAAGCAACTACTTTGCCATCTAGACTGGTAGCGATGACTTGCTGAGTATTTACCGCCAGTGATTTGAGACTCGCAATTTCATTGACGAACATCACCTGACGTGAGGCCAAATCAATACCTAATAGCTGACCACTATAGCTGATCGCAAACAACTGATTTTTATCTACGATAGGTTTGCCATCGACATCACTCATGCGCTCAACTTCACTACTACCAGCGCCTACGCCAACACGTCTTGACCATAGTGGAAGACCGTTATCGACAGTAATTGCGTGCAGACGACCATCAGCTGTGGCCAAAAGCGCTGTCTCATTGTCTAATAAAGTAGGTGCAGCGCTACCGCGAACGCTGATAGCAGGTACCTGAGTTGCGAACTGCCATACTGACTGTCCAGTTTGCAGCGACAGACCGTGTAAGAAACCATCATTCGCTGATAATACCACACGGTTATTGGTAATCAGGGCTGGTGTCAAAACCGAACCTGATAACTGCTGCTGCCAACGCTTTGCACCAGTCGTGCTATCAAATGCCATGACTTTGCCACCACGAGTACTAACGATAGCTGTCTGACTCAATGCATCTACTGCAACACCGCCTGTAATTTGATCATCAACATTGATTGACCATACGCGCTCGCCTGAGCTATTAAACCCTGACAGTTCGCCACCGCGTGATGCAGTAACGATTTGACCATTGGCATAGCCAACTTGCAAATCTAGTGGATCTTTTTTACTGGCCTTTTTGTTGCCAACATCTGTACTGAAAACAGGCTGTAGTACGCTAATCGGCTGAGCGATTTGTACCAATTTTACTGGATCATTAACCACAGGCTTAATACCGCGATTACATCCAATTACTGCCGTGCTCATTACTGCCAGTACGGCCACATGCATGACTGTCTTTTTGATAGTCTTGGTATTTAACATTTTGCTAGAGCGAATAGATTGAGTCATTGTATGTTCTCACTACAGATAAATTATTATTAATTGGTAAATTGGCCAACCGCAAATTAGTAATCATTAGGTTATATTAAAAAAGAGCTTTGGATGATTACCAACTCTCAATACTATCCTACTGACTTATTGCCCTGCTTCGGCAGCGACTTCATTCGAGGTATCCATCACTAGCGACGGCTCAGGAGCAGATGGCTCTTGAATAAGCCTGGTTTGCTCAGCAATCGGCTCAGCCGTGATACCTAAGCTTTCCATCTTTAATGCCAATACTGCACGCGTTTCTTGACGGCTACGTAATAGCTCCCACGCATTGCTATAGGACTTAATCGCTGAATCTTTATTGTCTTGTGCTAAGTAAATATCCCCTAGTAGCTCCTGCTGACTTGCTTCAAACGAGCTTGGCATGTCATTGTTTGCTTCTGACAGTGCAGCATCTGTATCGCCTGCGGCCAACAGCGTTTTTGCATAGCGTAAACGAGTAATCGCTTCTAGACCAGCATCACCCAAATCGATGGCCAATGCTTTTTTGAATGTCTCAGTCGCTGCTGCAAAGTCATCATTGTCTACTTGCTGACGTGCTTTTATCATTAGCGCTTGCCATGCATAAACCGACTCACCATGTGTGCTGACCAAGGTATCAATATCTTTATCTAGCTGGCTACGACTTTGGGTAAGTGCTTCTTGAGCCTCTGCTTCTAAATCTGGGTTTTGCGAGGCCAGTTTGACCTCTTCGTTTAGCTGCTGAATATCAGCATATTGATCGGCGGCGACGGTATCTACTCGCGCATGGTTGTTTTGCCAGTATGTCCAACCAAAGTAGGCTGCCAGTGCTAACAAAATCGCAGTGACGATATAACTACCATATTGCTTTAACGCTTGCATGGAGTTATCTGCATTCGGCGAATTAGGTGTCAGAGCCATATATATTTACCTGATAAAATTTACATTAAATTGCTAGTGCGTAAACAAAGCTGATTAGTCAAAGTCGATTAGCGACGAGAAAAGTTATTTTTATTTGATAGCCAATCTTGGGCGACCGTCTTTTGCTCACCTGTCTGCATGTCTTTAATACTAATCGTATTATCATCCAGCTCTTGCTGGGCGATGATGACTGTCAATGCCGCGCCTGACTTGTCTGCCTTCTTCATTTGCGCTTTTAGACTCGTGGCACTGGCCATTTTTACTCGTACATCTGGACGACTGTGACGTAAGTTCTGTGCATAGCTTATACCAGCACTATATACCTCAGGATGGGCCACAACGAATACATCACAAGCAGGTATATCAGCAATCGGCGCAACTGCTTCTATCAGTAATAATAGACGTTCAAGCCCCATTGCAAAACCAACACCAGGCTCAGATTTGACTGGTTTACTGCCATCTGTACCGATTGATTTCAATTGCCCTACTAGCCCATCATAACGACCACCCGCACAAACGGTAGCTTGGCTTCCAAGCTTATCTGTTACCCACTCAAATACCGTTTTATTATAATAGTCAAGGCCACGTACTAAGTGCGGATTGATTTCAAAATCGATATTAAGCGCCGTCAGATAGGCTTTGACCTGCTCAAAATGCGCCACACTCTCTTCACCCAAGAAGTCAGCAAGCTTTGGCGCATCTGCCAATACTGCTTGCGTGCTCGCCTCTTTGCTGTCCAAGATACGTAAAGGGTTAGTCGTTAGGCGGCGTTTGCTGTCTTCGTCTAGTTGGTCTTTTTTATCAGTCAAATAAGTAACCAATGCTTCGCGATAAGCATAGCGCTCATCCAGCTCACCCAAACTGTTTAGTTGCAAACGCATCTCATTGTTAAGACCTAACTCTTGCCACATCAGATGAGTCATCGCAATCAGCTCAGCATCAGCATCTGGTAGTGCACTACCGAAGCTCTCGACACCTAACTGATGAAACTGACGATAGCGGCCTTTTTGCGGGCGCTCGTAGCGGAACATTGGACCGATGTACCAAAGCTTGGGCGTGTCACCGCGTAGCAAGTTATGCTCGATAACTGCACGTACTGCTCCAGCTGTGCCTTCAGGACGTAACGCTAACGGCGTTGGCGGCTCAGATTTATCAGTAAAGCTGTACATCTCTTTTTCGACGATGTCAGTCGCGCCGCCAATAGCACGAGCAAACAGATCCGTTTGTTCAACGATAGGTAAGCGAATATGCTCGTAACCGTACCTACCAAGTACATCAGCCAATATTGCTTCTAAATGCAGCCACTTTGCTGATTGGTCAGGCAAAATATCATTAAAACCTTTGATAGCTTTGATCATGGTACGGTCGTATCCTTAAATGTTTAACAGGTATTCTATTATTGTTTTCTATATATTCAAATAAGCGCTATATCTGATTGATACTGTGACGGTATAGCCTAACGTATCAATCTATTCTATGGCTTATTTTACGCGAATGATTTCATTTTCACGTTTTTTTGCCAAATCTTCTGCATGGGCGCGAACCATACCTTCTATTTCATCCACCAGATTGCCTGTATCGATAAGGTGGCTTTTTTCACCCATACGATAGACCAATGATCTAGGGGCAGCACCAACGATACCGATATCGGCCTCTTTTGCTTCTCCTGGACCATTTACCTTGCACCCAATCACAGATAGGTTCATCGGTTCACGAATATCTTCTAGGCGAGACTCTAACGCTGTCATTACTTTAATCACATCAAACTCTTGACGCGAGCAGCTTGGACAGGCGATAAAGTTTACGCCGTTCGAGCGAATATTAAGCGATTTTAAGATATCAAAACCAATCTTAATTTCTTCTTCAGGCTCAGCGGCTAATGAGATACGAATGGTATCGCCAATACCATCTAGTAATAATCCACCTAGCGCAATAGCAGATTTAACAGCGCCCGTACGGTAGACACCCGCTTCCGTTACGCCCAAATGTAATGGGTTATCAATTTGCGCTGATATTAAACGATAAGCATCCAATGTCAAAAACACATTGCTGGCTTTGACAGATACTTTGTACTGGTCAAAGTTAAGACGCTCTAAAATATCAATATGGCGCATTGCCGATTCTAGCATTGCCTCACCAGTTGGCTCAGTATACTTACGCTGTATGTCTTTTTCTAAAGAGCCAGCGTTGACGCCAATACGAATCGGGATATTATGATATTTAGCACAAGCGACCACTTCACGTACTTTGGCATCGCTACCAATGTTACCCGGATTGATACGTAAGCAGTCAGCGCCCGCTTCAGCAACGGCCAAAGCGATTTTATGATCAAAATGCACGTCAGCGATCAAAGGCACGCTTACCAGTTTGCGAATTTCGCCAAAGGCTTTGACGGTATCCATCGTTGGCGTTGATACGCGCATCAAATCTGCACCTGCTTCGACACAACGCTCGATTTGAGCGACCGTCGCTGCTACATCACAGGTGTCAGTATTGGTCATGCTCTGTACGCTAATTGGTGCATCACCACCAACCGCGACATCACCGACATAGATTTTTTTGGTCAGACGACGATTAATAGGCGATGGCATTGACATACATAAATCCTTGAATCAAAAATAGAAAAGCCCTAGGCCTTTGTACATATAATATAAACCAGCTAAATCAACATACACATATACGCTTCATTCAAACACATGGATGCTTTATTCAAATTTGGCGCTTATACAATTAACTATGGTGCTAATTCAAAAGTAGCCTGCTTATCTGTTGCATACGTATCTAACGCGACTGCTTGTTGATTGAGCATCAAGCTAACATTATCAATATTATCAATTTGCACATTAAACGGTGGCATACCTGACAAGTCATAGTTACCCGCAGACTGAGAACCATTTATCAGGCTGTTTCCAGAAGCATCCGTGATACTAACCACAGCGTCGCTTGTCAATACAAGGTTTAGGCTAGCAGTCGTTGCAGCATCGCCCAGATTCAATGCAGAGCCAGAAGCACCAACACCACTTGCGCCACTATTGATGGCGGCACCTTGGGCTTGCTCTATCGCTGACATGTCTTCAACAGCTGATACAGGCTCTTGGGTGTTTTCTTTACTAGCGTTACTCACCATGCGGAATAGGAATACCGCCAAGATAATCAATCCGATAACGCCTATGATCAATAGCGGGTTAAAGCGGATGCGGTTGTGAGTATCACGCTGCAAAGTCCCCATTGGGCGTAGCGGCGTATCGATATTACTGGCTGATTTGGCCTTTAGCTCATTAGGATAAGCGGCATCGAAGCTACTAGCGATTTTTGCTGAATCTAAGCCCAAATATTTGGCATAGTTAATCGCAAAACCACGAGCAAATGCAGCCTGTGGTAGCTCAGCGAAGTTTTCGCTTTCTAGCGCTTCTAGATGACGCTTTAGAATAAACAGCTCAGCCGCCGCTGCTTCTAAAGTTACTTGCTTGTTTTTACGGGCTTGCTGCAACACGGCACCAAATGATCCCTGAGCGTTAGATTGAGTGTTAGATGATGGGGTGATCATTTCCATGGTGCCTCTGGATTGTTAAGCCAAGTCTTAAGTTGTTTTGCTTCATCACTTAGCGGATAAGCGGATAAAAGCTGCTGTGCCAATTGCTGGCGCGTTGTTATATTATTTTGTGCTGCTGCAAGCTTGATACCTTGTAAGAGCAAGCGCGGGCTAATACCCTGCCCCTGCACCAATATCAGCGTCTCATCATACAGTCTCTGTGCCTGCGGTATACGTTGCTGGTCGAGCAATAAGTCTACCAGTTCGATATGAGCAATGATGCTATTACGATTGCCATCAAGTGCCCGTAAAAATGCTTTTGAAGCGGCACTATTATCACCTAACTGTAGATAAGTACGACCTAGGTTTTCTAGCGCGCCAATACGGCCTTCATAGCCTAGCGACGCCCCTGCAATCTCAAACTGTTCTGCTGCTTCACGATAGCGCTTTGTCTGTGACAGATACACGCCATAATTATTGTGTGCTTGTACAAAGTCTTTATCTAGCGCGATTGCTTTTTTGAAGTACTCATCAGCTTTGGCTAGATTGATACGGCTGCCTTCTTGCTGCAACAAAACGCCCATCATATCATAGGCTGGCGCATAACGGCTATCGGCAGCAAAGGCTTTTTCGAGCTGCTGCTGCGCGGTATCAAGCTCATTTTTTCGGATGTATTGCGCGGCAAGTGAGGTACGTACACGGGCGATTTCCTGCTGATCTAAATTTCGATCATTGCTAGCGCGCGTAGATGTTTGATAAGGAGAGTTACCTAGCAAATCATTAGTCGGAGTGGTCTGACAGCCACTTAATACAAGAACGCCAAACACTGCCAACAGCACTGCACGCTTTGGCAAAGCGGTTTGGGCAGCACTGATACTCGACTGCTGATAAAACTTAGAAAATGATTTTTGATATTTGAACTGACAAGAATTTTTAGAAGTCATCATAGCCGCCATCATAAAACTGGGATTCAATGCATTCGATCTTCGAGGCCTCAGTTTAATAGATTTAACCCCTATAAGTACAATTTAGTTGTTATTAATTGCCGTGTTCTGCAATCTTGACAATCATTGCTACATTTTCTTACCGTTGCGACAGACAAAAGACAGCTAAAACGCTATACCAGTCAGATATAACGCTTATTTTCTCAAAGACTACTAAACGCTTTCGCGATCTTTGATGCTCTGCTGCCACGCGGCTGAGCGTCTAGTACGATCGGCGACTTGTCCAACTAGCTGACCACAAGCAGCATCGATATCATCACCACGTGTTTGACGAATCGTACAAACAAAACCCGCTTCACTCAATATATTACTAAACGCATGGATACGGTTATTGCTTGATTTGTCATAGGGTGCATGTGGGAATGGGTTGAACGGAATAAGGTTAATCTTACTTGGCACCCCTTCTAATAGCGCAACCAACTGATGGGCATGCTCATTACTGTCATTGACGCCATCAAGCATCACATATTCAATCGTAACGTGTTTCTTGTGACGTGGATTGACATCATAGACATAGTTTTTTGCCGCTGCAATCAGCTCTTCTAACGGATATTTTTTGTTGATTGGTACCAGCTCATTACGCAGCTCATCATTTGGTGCATGCAGTGAAATAGCCAATGCCACATCGATGTCTTGCGCTAACTGATACATTTTCGGGACGACACCAGAAGTCGATAACGTGACGCGGCGCTTTGATAATCCATAAGCATGATCGCTTAGCATCAACTCCATTGAGCCTACGACAGGCTTGTAGTTCAATAGCGGCTCACCCATACCCATCATCACCACGTTGGTGACGTTATTTTCCCATAGGCTATGGTCGACGTTTTCTAAACTTTCATTTTCATCTGTCATATATGACGCATTAGCGACCCATAACTGACCGATAATCTCAGCCGCACTTAAGTCACGCTCAAACCCTTGTTTGCCCGTACTACAGAAACTACAGTCTAGTGCACAGCCTACTTGCGAAGACACGCATAATGTTTTACGGCCATTCAACTTGCTATCATCTGCAGGGATAAGCACCGTCTCAACCAACGAGCCACCAGTGACTTCAAATACCCATTTACGCGTACCATCATCGCTGTATTGACGATGAATCACTTTGGGCGGTACCACACAAGCATTAAGTGATAACTTGTCTCGCAATGACTTACTCAAATTGGTCATTTGCTCAAAATCGGTCACGCCATGCTGATAAATCCACTTAATCACTTGAGTAGAGCGGAATGGTTTTTCACCAATACTCTTGAAGTAATCAGCCAGTTGCGCTTGCGTCATACCCAATAGATTGGTTTTGGCATGTGCCTCATCTACTAGCTTGATGCTATCAGTAATCTTAGCAGGTACGTGCTGAGTAGGTGCTTGAACAGTTGACATAATAGGTAACCTTTTTGCAGAAGCTTAGATAAGCGGTGCAATTATTTATATGGGCTTTACCATACATACGTGAGTGCATGAGCAATCCGCTATGAGCGCAGTTTTCTAAATTGATGAAAACATGCTGATAAGGGATTGATAACGCTAAGTAAAATTAATAATGAGGCAAGTCACTAAGAATTTCAATGAATAATATAATTACAGAACTGAAAAGCGGATACAAGGCAGCCGACTGCAGATTGTACAAGTAGTACACCTAAGAAGGGTGATGCCCTAGCAGTTTAGTAATTATTGGACTATAGGATTATTATAATAGCTAAAACGGCCTATACCCATAAGATATAAGCCGTCTCGCAAACCAATTATAAACAATAAATGCTGTAAATAATTCGTCTATAGTCAATCAAGTATAAAACTCATACAGGTAAGATCAGTCTAAATCGTAGCTGTCTTATTATAGCAGTTACCTCAAACAAATCGAATGCCGTAAAAGCTTATAGCTGGTTTACTATATTAGCGTGTACGTGCACAAACTTCATCATCGCTGAAGAAGTAGCTGATTTCACGTGCTGCTGATTCAGCTGAATCTGAACCATGTACTGCGTTTTCGTCGATGCTGCTAGCGAAATCAGCACGGATAGTGCCTTCAGCAGCTTCTTTTGGGTTAGTTGCACCCATGATTTCACGATGCTGAGCGATAGCGTTTTCGCCTTCTAGTACTGATACCAATACTGGACCTGACATCATGAAAGATTTTAGGTCGTTGTAAAATGGACGCTCAGCGTGCTCAGCATAAAAACCGCCTGCTTTTTCATCATCAAGCTGTAGCATTTTAGCTGCAACAATTTTTAGACCAGCTTGTTCAAAACGGCTATAGATAGCGCCGATGTGGTTGCCAGCAACTGCGTCAGGTTTGATGATAGATAAAGTAAGTTCGTTAGCCATGAGAAGCTCCTAATAAATGATAAATTCAATAAAATATGAAAAAATTAATGCGTTGTTTTAGCTTTAGCCACAATGTTGACTTGGACTGTTTTACACAACTCATGGTATATCAGTGTATAACCATAAGCGCCAACATCGGATTGCTGCCTATTATAATGATTAAGGCCATAAATGATAGGGTTAATTTATGACCATACCTTGCATAAAGGTAAATTTATTGTGCATTAGTCGTTGATAATGCTATAAGTTCTAATAAAAGCAAAAACCCCAACGCTGAGCGTTGGGGTTTTTTATTGATACCAAAAACTATTTAATCAGGTTTGTAGTACAAATTAAGCGTCGTACGGATCGCGCAATACGATAGTCTCTTCGCGATCAGGACCAGTTGAGATAATATCAACTGGGCAACCGATCAATGCTTCGATACGTTTGATGTATTTTTTAGCGTTTTCTGGAAGCTCATCATAGTTAGTAATGCCAACGGTAGACTCGCTCCAGCCTTGCATTGTTTCGTACTTAGGCGTGACTGACTCATAGAACTCAGCATCATGCGCGCCTGCACACTCAGTTTCAGGTAGGTTATAACCTACACCGATTAGCAATTCTTCAAGACCATCTAGTACGTCAAGCTTGGTCAAGCAGATACCTGACATAGAGTTAAGTACTACTGCACGGCGTAATGCTTCTGCATCGAACCAACCACAGCGACGGGCACGGCCAGTCGTCGCACCAAATTCATGACCGACTTTGGCCAAATGAGCACCAACATCATCGAACAATTCAGTTGGGAACGGACCACTACCAACGCGCGTAGTGTACGCTTTGGTGATACCAAGTACATAGTCTAAATACAATGGACCGATACCTGTACCCGTTGATACACCACCAGCAGTTACGCTTGAGCTGGTTACAAACGGATAAGTACCATGATCGATATCAAGTAGCGTGCCTTGAGCACCTTCAAACATTAGGTTTTTGCCAGCCAGACGTAATTGATTTAGGTCTTCAGTTACATCAGTAACCATACCTTTAATCTCTTCTTTCCACTCTTTACAAAGCTTAAGTGTCTCATCAAAATCAATCGCTTCAACTTTATAGTACTCAGTCAGTTGGAAGTTGTGATATTCGATTAGGTTACGTAGTTTTTCTTCTAGATCTTCACGGAACAAATCAGCAAGTTTAATCGCACGGCGTGCTACTTTGTCTTCGTATGCAGGACCAATGCCGCGGCCTGTTGTACCGATTTTACCAGATCCACGCTTGGCTTCACGAGCTTGATCAAGTGCCACGTGATAAGGCATGATAAGTGGGCAATTAGGAGAGATACGTAGACGTTCACGTACTGGTACGTTGTTATCTTCTAGCTCTTTCATTTCCTTTAGTAGTGCGTCAGGTGCTAACACCACGCCATTACCGATAAAGCAAGTGACGCCTTCACGCAAGATACCTGATGGAATCAAATGCAAGACAGTGGTTTTGCCATCGACAACCAACGTGTGACCAGCATTATGACCGCCTTGGAAGCGGGCTACTGCTGAGGCTTTTTCGGTAAGTAAATCAACGATTTTACCCTTACCTTCGTCGCCCCATTGGCTACCCAAAACTACAACATTCTTACCCATGATCAATCCTTACCTTTATGTATTGAGGTGTGTGCAATAAAAGCTGAAAATTAAAATGACTTTCTTAGCTATATCTTTTTATCTCAGTGATTCATGAAATAGAAACACTGAGATATCTAACAAATAATTTTACGTTCTCGTAATCTGTACTGAATAATTTTGGCTACGTGCGCCGCGTGCGCCATTCAATCGCCTACTATCAGACAGTTAAACAGTCTGTAGCTGCCATTGGCTGTCATCAGCCATGCTCAAACGATGCGTCACATCATCTGGACTGTCCTGTGCATCTAGCGGCATAGTGACGCGATAGCCTTGCTGACGTAGACTCTCTACTTGTTGCAGTAGCGTCTGCATCTCATCTGTATTTGCATTAGACAAAGCGGCAAAATCAACCAAGACAACGGTTGGCGCATCTAACTGTGTATGAGCCAGCAATCGGCTAACATCCATACTAAAGCCTGTGGCCGCGCGTAACGCTTGCGTCTGACTTTGCATACCATCAAAACGGCCACCACGTACTAGTGGCTGTGTTTCACTATTGATATAACCATTGAAGACGATGCCAGTATGATAGTGATAACCTGATAGCTCAGTCACATCAATACTGACTGGGCACTGCCACTGGTCTTGTAGATAGTTTTTCAGACGCTGTAGCTCATCAATTGCCGTTGCGATTTGGCTGTCTTGCTGCGCCGCATCTGATAATTTGGCTAATAGGTTTGCAATATCATGACCAAAGCGTGCCAACACATAAAAATCATCACCCATTGGCAAAGCGCGACAAACACGCTTAAGCTCTGGTAGGTTTTTATTGGCATATAAGTACATCAATTGTTCAGTATCACTGTCTGATAACTCAGCCAATTCAGCCAAACGTTTGAATATCGCTACGTGACCCAAATCGATATGAAGCGCTGCACTCATATTGAGTTTATTTACCATCGTAAACAGCACGTCTATCAGCTCAATATCTGCTGCTAGTGACGCACAGCCAAATATCTCAGCACCTAACTGTAACGGTGTACGTGAGCCAAACAGACCTGATGGCAAGGTATGAATCACATCGCCCACATAGCAATAACGCGCAATACCCGTACCGCCATGATGCGCATCTATACGCAAAATCTGCGGGGTAATATCAGCGCGTACGCCCATTAGGCGACCAGTCAACTGATCGATAATCTTAAAGGTTTGACGTTTCAGATCTTCTGACGCATCACTTAGTAAAGACTCAGTAAACTCGATCATCGGTGGACAAACCAGCTGATAACCATGAGTAATAAGCTGCTCGATTAACTGATGTCTAAGCACTTCTTGCTTATGCGCATCTTCAAACAGGACATCAACCACCCCATCAGGCAATAGCCAACTATTGGCAACATCACTGCCAAAGTTACTCAAATATGGCATGCGATTGGGTGCAGCACTGTTTTCGGCAGGCTGAGACACTGTTTCGTTGGTAGAATTTGGCTGGGCAGGTTTTGCAGAATCAGAACTAACAGACACAATAAATCCTTGTTTGGCGTATCGCTTACCAAAAACGCGGTACTGATGCGGTACTTAAAAGGTGATTTGCCGGGTATTGACGCTGTGTGTGTTTATTTTTAACGCGCAACATCATTGACCCAATTATTTATAAACAAACCAGGTAACCGCAAAAGGGTGAATAATAAGTATAATTTAGAATGATAAGACGAGTATCTTTATGCGCTAAAAAATTGCGACAAATAATCAAGGCACTTTATGCTTTAGTTTAGCATAGCACTCAAGGTTCGCCTAGTGACAATTAGCCACAATCACTATCTAATTACAGTTCAATTACCGCTTATTAGCTTAGCAGGTGTGACAGTCATCATTGATATATTTGGCTCAATATTAGGCGAATGGCCGAGAGGTTTATTTTTTGTTAACCATAAGATAATGAGCGTGATTACGGCAGCGTCATCAACACAGACTCATGATACACTAACACATATTTTTATCTCGGAAGCCTTATGTCATCTGATTACCACCCAAACCCTGCCATCAACCAAACCAATGTCTTAGGCACCGCACTTGCCAGCTGTTGTTTCGATCCCATTACTGGCTATTATCGCAATGGTTTTTGCCATACTGGCAACCATGATGTTGGTCAACATACCGTCTGCGCCAAGATGACCAGCGAGTTTTTAAACTTCTCTGCCAGTCGCGGTAACGACCTGATTACCCCACTACCTGAATACAACTTTCCTGGTCTCAAACCTGGTGACTACTGGTGCATCTGCGCGCTACGTTGGGTTGAAGCATTGGACTTCGATATTGCACCGCAAATCAAGTTAGAAGCGTGTCACGAGAGTCTATTGGCATTGGTAGATATCGATACGCTAAAAAGCTATGCCCTATAGAAATCTATGCCCTATAGATAGTATTGGCATACGATAAAACCGTAGCAGCGTTCACAGCATATTTGGATTATTGAAGTTTTTTATTATATGACAGGAAAGTATATGGAAAATGATAATAATCAATTGATTAAAAAAACGGCTCATATTGCGCCTGATTCCAATATGAATCATATCTATGCCAATATGAATGACAAGCATCTCTATTTGGACGATGATGATAGCTATATCTATGGTGATGTGGACGCCACTACTGAAGATACTATCGAGACCATGACGGTCTACGATCCTGACTCTGAACGCTATGAAGATATTGATTCATCAAGCGCAGGTGAAGTGGTCAATTGCTACGCTTACTCACGTAAAACAGGTGAGAATCTTAATAGAGTAGCGCTCAATGATGTGAGTCGTACGCTAGGTAATAACGGTCAATTTATTTGGCTTGGGCTATATGATCCAAGCTTAGAAACCATGGTCAAAGTAAAAGAAGCCTTTGACCTACATGAGCTAGCGATTGAAGATGCTTTTGCTGATCATCAACGCGCCAAGGTCGAAAACTACGATAATGACATGGTCTTTGTGGTGCTACGTACGGCCAAACTAGAAGACAATGTCATTCGTTATGGTACTACTGCGATATTTATGGGTAAAAACTACCTCATCACGATTCGTACTGGCCCGTCAAACTCCTACGCGCCAGTACGTGAGCATTGCCATCGTCGCCCCGAAAAGTTACGTATGGGTCCTATATTTGTACTGCATGCTATCCTCGATTTTATCGTTGATAACTATATGCCGATTACCGATCGATTGGGCCGTTACTTGCGCGAGCAAGAACGCTATGTATTTACCTCTGAGTTTGATAAGGGCACGCTAAAAAACCTCTACGAGCTCAAATCGCAACTGGTACATATGCGTGCCATTATATTACCTGTGCAAGACATCTGTAGCTTTTTTATCAATCATAAAAAAAGTGAGATTGTCTCTGGTTTCTCTCAAGCCGCTAAGCCTTACTTTCGCGATGTTAACGATCACCTATTGCACTCACTAGATGCTATTAATGGTCTTAATGAAATGCTAAGCGTGGTGATGAACACCTATATGGCGATGGTCAATATGGGTCAGAATGAAGTGGTGCGTAAGCTCGCGGCGTGGGCAGGTATTTTGGCAGTGCCGACAGCCATCGCTGGCATTTATGGCATGAACTTTGATTTTATGCCTGAGCTGCATTGGAAGTATTCTTACCTTGTTATTATGGCCATTATTATCGCCTTATGTAGCTATCTGTACTACAACTTTAAAAGATTGAAATGGTTGTAATACCCAACGCTAGGCATAAAAAAAGAGCAACCACTGGTCGCTCTTTTTTTATGTTGCTATCTTTTTGTATTGCTATCTAACTATTCACGGCGATGCTTGGTATGGCTATCGGGCGCTTGAGCATTATCAGGCAACAGTGCTTTAACCGTTAGGTTTGCATGCTGCTTATCAAGATTATCCTCTGGACGACCAAACGTTTTTGCTGTCCAAGTTAATACTACGATAGAGCCGCTCAATAGCATGATGGCCACAGAAATTGTTGCAAGCAGCCATAAATGGAAATAGTCTGAAACTGCCTGTACATCAACCACCAAATGTCGTGATAAGGCCGTTATGGCAATAAATATCAAAAACTGTACTGGCAGACGGTGGGTTTTAAAGTAGATACCTATCATAGCCAGTAGCTCAAGATAAATAAACAACATCAATATGTCTTTTAGATCCGCTGAGCCTTTTTGGATAATACCAATGAACTCTTTTCCTGCGGTCCAAACGACAACCACACTGATTAGAAATAAAATAACGTAATGACAGACATCGACAAACTCTCTACCAATACTTTGTAGTCGCTCATGAACACCTACGTTTTTTTTAGCCATGTTTAGGTCCTATCAACTGAAATGTGGTTGATTTAGCCTGAGTTTATGTTACCTCAGGCCCCTTATATATCGGCAATCAGTATTCGTATGACTATCTTTTTAGCCGTTATTCAAACCCGCTGATTTTTCAGCAGCATCGACCGTTTGGCGAATAAGCGTGTTGATAGTCATCGGGCCAACGCCGCCTGGTACTGGTGTATAAGCGCTGGCAATATTTTCCATGCCTTTCATTTCGATATCACCAACACCGCCATCATCTGTCGGATGGAAGCCTGCATCAACGACAACCGCTCCTGCTTTGATCCACTCCGCTTTAATCAGCTCAGGTACGCCTACTGCACCAACTACGATATCTGCACGCTTAATATGCGCCGCCAAATCTTGAGTTCTTGAATGGCAGATAGTCACCGTACAGTTAGCATTCAATAGCATCATCGCCATTGGCTTACCTAAGATAGCACTACGTCCTACGACTACTGCTTCTTTACCTGATAGCTCGATATTATGATGCTCTAACAAATGCATAATGCCCTGCGGTGTGCATGAGCCATAAGCTGGCTGCTGCATCGCCATACGACCAAAACCAAGGCAAGTCACACCATCAACGTCTTTTGCTAAGTCAATCTGCTCAAAACAAGCACGCTCATCGATATGCTCAGGAACCGGATGCTGTAGCAAAATGCCGTGTACATCTGGATTGCTATTTAACTCATCTATCTTTGCCATGAGCTGCTCAGTGGTCGTGACACTCGGCATCTCAACGCGTATAGAGTCCATGCCAACACGCTTACAGGCGTTGCCTTTCATACGAACATAAGTGGCAGAGGCTGGATCGTCACCAACCAATATCGTCGCTAAACTTGGGGTGCGGCCAGTCTTTTCCTTAATCGTATCTACGCGCGTGCGCAGATCCTGTTCTATTTGTTTGGCAAGTGCTTTGCCGTCCAAAACGGTGGCGGATTCTTGGGCAGTAGACATAGTAACTCCAATAGAGGGTACGATATAAAAAAATAAAGACAGCGCGCGCAAATACTTTGCATGCCTGTCCTTTGGTTCGTCAATCTTTGACTAAGAGTAATATTGTACCTGTCTACGCTACAAAATCCTAGCGTAAGATAAAGCCTGAACACTGATAAATTTTTATAATAAGTGAATTAAACAGTATTGCTTATATATAGGCAAATGTATCTTGTGCTTTCAGTAAAAATAGCGTCAACTTCAAAGTAAATTTCTAAAAATAATCATTCATTGCCGTTTTATTCGACCATCGAACCAAATACGCTATCGATCGCCTGTATCGTCAGTTCAATTTCAGCCGCCGTAAGCGTAGGATGCACTAGAAACATCAGACTACTCTCACCTAGCTGCTTTGCCATTGGCAATCTAACACTTGGACGCAACCCTGTATTATCAAAGGCCTTCTCCAAATAGACCTCTGACGCAGATCCAGAGAAGCACGGCACACCTTGATTGTTAATTGCTTCAATAATACGGTCACGTGTCCAGCCATCAGGTAGATTATCGGACTGCACATAGACATATAATTTATAGTAAGCATGGTTCGTATTGGAGAACTGCGACAGTTGCTCTAGTCTCGGCACACAAAGGTAACCTTCGGACTCCCATTTGCTACAGGCCTCTAGTATGGCTTGCGCATTAGCAGTCCGTTTGGCTGTCCACTCACTCATTTTCTCCAGTTGAATACGCCCCAAAACGCCTTGCATCTCAGTCATGCGCCAATTGGTACCAAAGCTTTCATGCAGCCAATTGTAGCCAGGTGATTGCTCCGTTTCATAGACTGCCGCATAGCTCTTACCATGATCCTTATACGCCCACATTTTTCGCCATAGTAGCTCGCTATCGGTGGTGACCATACCGCCCTCACCTCCTGTGGTCATAATCTTATCTTGGCAAAAACTCCATGCCCCAACATGACCAATACTACCCACGCTTCGCCCTTTATATCGTGCGCCATGAGCTTGTGCGCAATCTTCAATGACATATAGATCACGCTCATCTGCCAATGCCATAATGCTGTCCATATCGCATGGCCAGCCAGCCAGATGGACGCACACGATACCTTTGGTTTTATCACTCAGTGCAGCTGTGATGGTCTCAGCGGTGATATTGCCAGTTGCTTCATCGACATCTGCAAAGATGGGGGTCGCACCTGCATTAACGACTGATGAAATACTGGCAATAAAGGTACGCGGTGTGACGATGATCTCATCACCTGCACCTATATTGAGTGCTTGTAACGCGACATCTAATGCTAGGGTACCATTGCCCAACGCTATTGCGTATTTACTACCTGTCCAGTCAGCGAACTCTCGCTCAAACTGACGACACTCTTCGCCTGTCCAATAATTGACTTTGTTAGATAGTAGCACTCGACTGACAGCGTCGGCTTCATGCTGCGTGAATTTTGGCCAAGGTGAAAAAGGGGTATTTAGCATATGTTCCTCTATGGTACTTATGTCTAATGTTGTGTCACGCTCTACGATAAACTGCTCACTATGTTATTAACCTTACTATCTATCATGACTTTCTTGATACACAACTTTTTTAATTAGCTGTACTGCTATCAGCAAAGAGTACTTTCAAAGCATTTCTTCATTAATACTATTGCCCATGAATTTACTCATAGTTGCTTCACCCTCAGCACTGATACCATCTTTGATAATGACTTTTTTCACTGTTTTAAGTAAAATCTTGATATCCAACCACAGCGACTGATTGTCCACATACCATGTATCCAGTGCAAATCTTTCATCCCATCCAATAGCGTTGCGACCATTGACTTGAGCATAACCTGTAATACCTGGGCGGACATTGTGTCGGCGCGCTTGTTCATCATTATATAAGGGCAGATACTCCATCAATAATGGTCGCGGGCCCACTAGACTCATATCGCCTTTTATGACATTCCAAAGCTCTGGCAACTCATCAAGGCTGGTGTTACGCAACGCTTTACCAAACGATGTCAATCGTGCGCCATCTTCTAGAGGATTGCCATCTGCGTCTATATCATCCTTCATGGATCGAAACTTTATCATCTCAAATGGCTTACCATACATACCTGGACGAATTTGACGAAATAGAATAGGCGCGCCAAGATTCTTACTCACCTTGTAGGCAGTTGCAGCATAGACAGGAGACAGCACTACTAACGCTGTCGTTGCACCTACAATGTCAAATAGTCGTTTTATCATTTATAAACCCAACATATTTATTAGTCGTTTATTGACTTTATCTGCATCAAATTTCTCTTGTGCTAGCTTGTAGCTTTCATCACCCATCTCTTTAATCTGTTCAGGATGTTCTATAAAGTAAATCATTTTCTCTGCCAAAGCTTTCGGATTCCATTTTTCTACTAAAAACCCATTTACTCCATCAATAACCGTCTCACGGCAACCAGGTACATCAGTAGTAATAATAGGTCTTCCAATTGCCATCGCTTCCTGAGTGCTGCGCGGCACACCTTCACGATAAGACGGCAGTACAAATACATGATGATTTGCAATCCAGTCTTTTACATTATCAACATGACCAGGATAGTTTACGATGTTCGATGCAATCAACTCATCTAACTCTGATTTCTGCAATGCACCCATATTAGAAGCATCTATCTCTCCCAAAATAGTGAAATACGCTTCAGGGTATACTTTCTTTACTATTTTTATAGCCGAAATAAGATCATGGACACCTTTTTCTTTCAATAAGCGACCAATAAATAAAAATTTGATAGGTTCTTCGATATTTACTATGGACTGATATTTATACTGGCTTAGATTTAAGCCGATACCACCTAGCACATTTACCTGTTTCACTTGTATTTTATACCGCTTCAATAAATCATTAGGATCATCAATATTTAAAAATATAAGACGATTTAACCGTGGCAAAGCAATTTTATACAATAAGACCTGAACACCTTTAATTACTTTTACCTTCTTGCTGAGGCCTTCAGGTTGATCTGTAAAACAATAACCCAATCCTTCGAGCATACCTACAACCTGTGGAACCTTTGCTATTTTTGCTGCTAACGTGCCAAAGATAACGGGTTTAGAAAAATAAGAGAACACAACATCTGGCGCTATTTTCTTAATAACTTTGGACAGATGATAAGCTGCTGTGATATCCGCTAAAGGATTCAGGCCACCTCGATTTAGACTATAGGTTACAGGTATGGCACCCAACATTTCTATTTTTTTTAGCTCATCTTGAGTATATTCAGAAGTAAACGCATAGATAGTATGCTGCTGTTTGACCAGCTCCTGAATAAGGTCAGCGCGAAAGCCATAAAAACTATAAGCAATGGTGCCTAAAATAATTATTTTCATCCATTCACCACCTATACTCTATTTGAGGAGGACTTTCTAAAAGACGATCTTTTAAGCCTTAAGATATAAAAAAAACTGATATATATAGCCAAATAGTTGTATATCCTTAAACGTACTGCGGTGCCTAAATTATCGTTTCCGATCAACCAAACACTGCCGTAGAACACGAAAAATATAATGAGAAAACGTACAAAGCTGTCTGCTAACTTAATGTTCTTTAATACATATATGAGCATGAAAAAGAAAGGAACGGTTTCGAGTACGAATAGTACAAGCGCTAGCGGGTTAGTAATGTACAAGCCCAGCATCTGCCCCAAAAAGCTAATTATAAAATTAGGTATAAATAGTATAGGATTAGAGAAGCTGAGACCTAGAGTCGAGCCACCTTCCGACTCTTCAAATCCAGACCGATACTCAGTTAGCAAGTCCAAAACGCCTAAATAGTTTGCTGCAAACAGAAGTCCAAGATAGAGAAGACCTAAATAAAAAGCTCTACTTTTAGTAAATTTTATTTTTAAGAAAAGTAGACTAAGCAAGTAGGCATACCCTAAATAAGGTCTTATCTCTATTAAAAAAAATCCAATCGCCACAGATAATAAAAAATAAAAGACAGCACCAAAGACACTATGACTATTTAAGAACCACTTTACTGTCAGGCATCCTAATAGAAAACTAAAGGCCATAAATATATCGCGAAATATATCTGTTGAAAAAAAGAATATCGTTGGATGAATCAAGCAAACTAAAAGAGCGTATAAATAGTATTTTTGATTTCTTTTGAACGTTATGCCTGAAAGTCTAACTACCATAATGGGAATGGCTATTAAACTTAGAAAAAATAAGAAGTAAGTAGTCAAATCACGCGAATACAAGCCAAAATCGTTTAACCACCTTAGTAATACTGGCCAAATATTTACTGCGGTATCTGTAAAGCCTTCAGCATAAGAGTTATAGCTGTCTCTTATACACATCTGACGCTGCCGACGATATGCAGTGTGTAGA
>CAJXUF010000009.1 GCA_913061175.1 uncultured Psychrobacter sp. | reverse complement strand
ACAATGCTGCCTTGTAAGCGTTTAATCCAACCTTGCGCTTGGGCAAAGTTACTACTACGAGTCTCACCCATTGCCATGAGCATTTGAGCCCGTTCATGCTGCGGATTCTTAGCTAATATAGCTTGTAATACACGGCGAATATTGGCGTCTAACTGACCTTCATTAACGAAAAAGCTAGTCTGAGCATAAGTGGTGGCGATTTCTTCATTTTCAGGAGCTAAACGATAGGCACGAGATAAGGCTTCCAGCGCAGAATCAGTTGCCTCCATAGATAAGAAAAGCTCGGATAGGCGCATCCAGCGATTAGGATCATCAGCATTACGATGAACATTGGTTTGCATGGCGCTAATCAACTGACGACCATCTTCAAACGCCCATGATGGCGGCTTGTCAATTTTAGCTGTCAATAGGTCGTCAGCCACTTGTCCTACTTTGTCCTCAGCTGTCCACAAATCAAACACGGGCGTACGATTGCCTATTAGTAAATACGCCATTGCAGCCAATATTGGGATCCAAGCTGCGACAATTAAACGGCTTTTGACATCAGGGGTGACCATAGGTGTTATCTGACGCTGCACATCTAATAGCTGACGCTCCAGTTCCAGCTTTTGATTTTGATAATGGCTATTATTAATAGTACCGCTGTCTTTATCTGTTTGTAGCTCAGCTAAACGTTCGCGAAATACTGCAACATTAATATCTAGCAGTTGATTGTCTATTGGTTTGGACTGCAAACGCGGTGCTCGTAGCCATGGCATAATAGCAATCAGCGCAAATATAAGAGCAATCAGCAAGCTTAGAGTTACAAATAAGCCAAAAGTAGAAAATAGAGTCATTTTTTGTCCTCTAGGCTAGTAATGTCGTGGTCGACACTCTCAGCTTGCGATAATAGACGATCAAGCTCAGCCTTTTCCGTAGAGGTCAAGGCAGCAGTACTGTTCACTGTGACGCCGCTTTGACCACGGGCAACAACTTGGCGACGCTTACTTTGCCAAAACCAACCAATAATTAAGACGAGCAATAATAGTGGTGGAAAAAACCATAGGATCCATGTTGATGGTCGCATAGGCGGCTTGTAGCTAATAAAGTCACCGTAGCGCTCTTGCATATAGACGCGTATTTCAGCATCACTACGTCTATCTTTAATTAAATCATAGACTTTTTGCTTTAGATCCTGTGCAATCGGTGCATCAGAGGCTGCAAGGTTTTGATTTTGGCATTTTGGGCAGCGAAACTCTTCTATTAATCCACGATACTGAGCTTCTTGCTGTGGTGAGTCAAAATCGTATACGTCAATAGCTGCGTTTGCCGTCATGTTAAGCAGACACGCTAGTATTAAGCTTGCTAGTTTTAAAACTATATTGGGTTTTAGTTGAGGAGCTCTTATTCGAGTAACGTTCATTTGCACATCTCCTCAACCTGAATGAGATCAGGACTATCGTTGTTCTTATTAGCCTTATTAAGTACTGTCAGGCACGGCTTAACACGCTGTTGCCAATTGGCTTCATTAATCTCACCAACAATATGCTGACGAATGATGCCATCTCCATCCACAACAAAGGTTTCGGGCGCACCAGTTATGCCTAAGTCTAGAGCAAACTGACCCAATGAATCCTGAATAGACATAGAAAATGGATCACCGCCTCGGTTTAAGTAACTGAGCGCATTACCAATCTCATCCTTATAATTCACACCAACGATATCAACGCCGCGCTCTTCTAGTTGCATTAAAAACGGATGCTCAATAACGCAAGTTGGGCACCATGAGCCCCAAACATTAAGTAAAAACGGCTTATCTGGCAAATTATCATTGGTGATAGTACGGGTAGTATCTGCTAATAACGGCAGCTCAAAGGTAGGAACCGGACGCTCAAGAGCGGTATTGGTCACAATGTCTGTTGGTTTACCTAAGCGCATGTACAATATAACTACCAAACCAAAAAAGAGGATAAGCGGAATTAAGAACCATAGCTTCGTCTGCTTTTTTTTCATTGTCTTTGGGTTACGCTGCTTACTGTTTTGGCTATCTTTTTGCTCAGGAGTATTATTCGACATAGTCATTTATTTCTCCTTTAGTGTCGACATCGTCGATACTGAGATTGCCTGCTCAATAGCTACCTCATTGACTCCATAAGTAGCCAAACTACCAGTAACTAGCAACGGAGCTTTAATTTTTTTGATGCGGTATCGTTTATCAAGCATACTAATTAATCCACCTAGAGCCATGATAATTGCCCCTAACCAAATCCAGCGAATTAATGGTTTTACATAAATCCTTAATGCCCATTGGTTACTACCATCGGCAATAGGTTCGCCCAGTGCGACATAAACATCGCGCATAAGACTGGGGTCAATAGCAGCTTCAGTTGTTGGCATCGTGCTGATAATATAAGTACGCTTTTCTGGAGTCAGTTTCGCCACTTCACGACCGTCTTTGGATACCACCACTTGCGCTTGCGTTGCATCAAAGTTACTACCCTTTATTTCAAAAAATTCAGTTACTTCAAAATCGTAACCTTGAACATTGACTGTATCGCCAATACCCATTGCTACGTCACGCTCAATACTCAGGCTACTAGTAAAGGCTATGCCAATGACAGCAACCAATACGCCAATATGAGCAGTCTGTTGACCCCAATAGCTAAGACGCAGCTGACGCAGACCTTTAAAGAAATTAGGGGCGTTCTTGGTTTTGTCTCTAAAGTCAACGATCATCCATAGCAGTACCCAAAAGCTCACCGCTAAAGTCACGCCAATATTGAACATAGCAGATGGACTGGTAAAGTAGGCGATAATAGCAGCCAATACGATACTACTAGCGGCAATGGCGATACCCACCCCTAGTAACGGACGCTTATCTTGTTTCCAGCGAATATTAGAGCCCATACCCATAGCGATTAACAACAGCCATGTCAAAGGCACAAACAGCGCATTGAAGTATGGAGGCCCTACAGATACCTGACCGAGACTAAAGGCATCAGCGATAATAGGATAGAGGGTGCCGAGCAGCACCACTAAGGTTGCAATCAAAATGATGGCGTTATTGATCACTAAAAAGGACTCACGTGAAATCAGCTGATATTGACTTTCAACGGTTAAACGCCAACCGCGAACGGCAAACATTAATAGACCACTACCGATGATAATGCCAAGAATAGCTAAGATGACCAAACCACGCGTCGGATCAGCGGCAAACGAATGCACTGAGGTAAGGACTCCAGAGCGTACCAGGAACGTGCCAAGCAAGCTTAAGGCAAAGGCGAAAATAGCCAGCATGATGGTCCATGCTTTAAACACCCCGCGCTTTTCAGTGACTGCTAATGAATGCAGCAATGCTAAGCCGACAAGCCAAGGCATAAACGAGGCGTTCTCTACCGGATCCCAAAACCACCAACCGCCCCAGCCAAGCTCGTAGTAGGCCCACCACGAGCCCAGTGCAATACCAATGGTCAAAAATCCCCAAGCCGCGAGCGCCCATGGACGTGACCAGCGTGTCCAAGCAGCATCTAAACGCCCTTCCCACAATGTCGCCATACAAAATGCAAAAGGCACTACCATACCCACATAGCCCATATATAACATGGGCGGATGAATAATCAGACCGAAATCTTGTAGGACAGGATTTAAATCAGCGCCATCGACCGCTAGATTGGGTAAGGTACGCTCAAACGGTGACGAGGTAAATATCAGCATTGTTAGCATCATTAACTGTACACCGGCCAAAATAACTAATACCCGCGCACGCATTGATAACGGCAAGCCGCGACTAAAGTATGATACCAGTGCACACCATGTGGCCATGATGGTCATCCATAGCAGCAAAGAGCCCTCGTGTCCGCCCCATGTCGCCGATAACTTATAGTACCAAGGCAACAGCGTATTGGAATGCTGCGCGACGTAACTGAGGCTAAAATCATTATAATAAAAACCTGCTATCAAAGCGCCAAATGACGTTATCATGGCGGCAAACTGTGCCCAAGCTAAGCTAGGGGCTAGTCGTTGCCAAGCAACTTGGTTACGAATAACACCAATAGTTGGCAGAATTACCTGCAATAACGCCAATACAAAAGCGGTAAGCAAGGCAAAATAGCCCAATTCTGTAATCAACATACGGTCTAACCTTATTTACTCTAATGCGGTTGCAGTTTACTGTAGCGGTGGAATTTTTATTATTAGAACCCACCCCCGAAATCTGCTGCTATCTCTAGTTTTTAATTGATTTCGAAGGGTTTTATTTAACTACTTTAGGCGGAGTTACCAGTGGAGGCGCGCCTTTAAAGCGCAGTAAACGTAACGCATTGAGAGTAACGAGCACTGTTGCTCCAGCATCAGCTAGAACCGCAATCCATAGTCCAGTAATGCCGAATACGGTCGTGATCAGAAAGACGCCTTTGAGACCCAAAGCGAAAATGACGTTCTGATGAATGTTGCGCATGGTGGCACGTGAAAGTGCGATGAGATGAGCCATATCCGTAACACGACTTTTTAATAATGCGATATCGGCCGTCTCAATGGCCACATCGGTACCACCACCCATCGCGATGCCAACATCGGCAGTTGCTAGCGCTGGCGCATCGTTAATACCATCACCAACCATCGCTATTTTGCGGTTGTTCTTCATCTCGTTAAGCAGGCGCAGTTTGTCCTCAGGCAACAGCTCAGCTTCCCATTCCACGTCTAAATTACTGGCAAGTGCTTGAGCGGTTAAGCGGTTGTCGCCTGTTAGCATGACGGAGCGCACACCCATCGCTTTGAGCTGAGCCACACCTTCATGAGCGTCGTCTCGTAATTCGTCTCTTAGCGCGATTAATCCAAGCACTTCACGGTTTTGCTCATCGAAAAGAACAGAGACGGTCTTACCCTCATTTTGCAGCGCCTCAATTTGCGCCTGTTGTGTGGATGAAATCAATGCCTCATCGGCTGCGTAAACAGGCGAACCGATAGCTAGCGCGCGCTCCGCGACAGTTGCGTGTACCGCTTTACCCGCAGTAGCAGAAGCTTTGGAAGCCACAGGTATAACAACTTTAGCGGCTTCAGCATGGCTGACAATGGCTTCAGCAAGTGGGTGACTAGAACCAGTCTCCACACTGGCAAAAAGTGCCAATATCTCATCTTGACCTTGAGAATTCTGACCTTGAATACTTGAGTCCTCTTGTGTAAAGGCAACAACATCGGTCACGCGTGGTTTGCCTTCAGTTAAAGTGCCTGTCTTGTCAAAAGCGACCGTCTTCACTTGGCCGATAGTTTCTAAAGCACTACCGCCTTTGATCAGCAAGCCACGGCGCGCACCAACAGCAAGACCAGAGGCGATGGCAGCGGGTGTTGATAGTACAAGAGCACAGGGACAGGCAATCAGCAACAGTGCTAGACCGCGATACAACCAAGTCGACCAATCTCCACCCATGGCTAACGGTGGAATGATAATAATTAGTGCGGCAATAGCCATCACTGCCGGTGTGTAATAGCGACTGAATTTCTCAATAAAACGGGCAGTGGGTGCTTTGGAGGCTTGGGCTTGCTCTACCAGCTCAATAATGCGCGAAATGGTGTTATCGGCGGCTGTCTTTTCTACGCGCACTTGGAGCACACCATCGATGTTAATTGACCCTGCAAATACATTGTCACCCATCGTCTTGGCAACAGGAACAGACTCTCCCGTCACGGGCGAATCATCAAGGCTGGACGCACCTTGAACAATGGAACCATCAGCAGATACCCTATCTCCAGGACGCACCAGCACAAGGTCATTCACTTGTAATGAAGTCGCTGGAACGTTACGCTGCCCACCTTGAGCATCAAGTAAAATTGCACTTTTCGGAACCAGCGATGATAAGGCTCTGATGCCAGCGCGAGCGCGATCAGCAGCGATACTCTCAAACAGTTCACCGATTGAGAACAAAAAGACAACTGCTGCGGCCTCTTCAGCTTCACCAATGATAAGTGCGCCAAGCACGGCGACGGACATCAGCGTTTCAATTGAAAAGAATGAACCTGTTTTAGCCAGTGCTAAGGCTTTGCGCGCAAATGGAAAAACGCCTACAATCACAGCGATGGCAAACACCCATATCCCATAAGCGGGCAACAGTAGTGACAGTGCATAACCGCTGCCCATCAAAATACCGAGGCCAACAACCTGTTTGCCTTTTTGAGTTTGCCACCATTGCTTATCCTGCGGAGCCATCTGATTGTCGCTGTCAATATCAATAGCCGATACAGTTTGTTGACCAGTATTGGCAGAGATGCCGAACCCTAGGCTTTTGATTGTTTTTTCGATATCACTAGCCTGAGTCGGCGCACCAGGGGCTAAATTTAGCTCTAGCGTTTCTGTAGCGAAATTCAGCTGAACATCAGAAACCCCAGGCATACGTTTCAAAGCTGTTTCAATCTTGCCGATGCAACTGGCACAGTCCATACCTTCAATATGATATTTCATAATAATTTACCCTTTGAATAATGATATTATGAACCCTATAGTGGCTTTAGAGTCAAGGTTATTTATCTACAGTTTCGTAATTTTAATTTCTCTAGCGCTAGTCTTTACAGCCACTTTAATTATTTAAATCATAGAGGTTGTTATGACAATCAAAATTGGTGAGCTCGCTAAACGCACAGGTGCCACAGTAGAAACCATTCGCTATTATGAAAAAGAGCGTTTATTACCCGAGCCTTTTCGTAGCGAAGGGAATTATCGTTTATATAATGAAGAGCACATTGAGCGTCTACAATTTATCCTACATTGCCGTACGCTCGATATGGCTTTAGATGATGTGCGAATCTTACTTGAATACTGGGAGTCGCCTGACAAGGACTGCGGCGATGTGAATAACTTGCTAGATGAGCACATTCATGCTGTGGAAATACGAATGGAAGAACTGATGCACTTAAAGCATCACTTGACCGTTTTGCGCCAGAAATGTGCAAGTAGTGCACCAGCGTCATCATGTGGCATTTTAAACGCGCTTGTCGATAACTCCTGTCATGAGTAATGATATCAGTAGTGTTCATTTCTGACGGATCAAATCATGAAAGGTTAAATACGCCCTGATGTTAAGCACAAAAAAACCCAGCAATGATATTAAGATCACTAGGGCGTGTTGAACATTGGGTATAAATTAATGGCAAAAAAAATAGCGAACGGTTAATCTTTAAGTTCTCACACAAAAAAGATATCGTTCGCTATGCCTCGCACTATGCTCAAAGATGAACACTGGACAAGACTGAAACCTATATTACTAGAACTTAATATCTATGACAAAGGAAATCTTAGACAAACGGTTGAAGGCGTGCTTTATCGCATGCGTGTTGGCTGTCCTTGGTGCGACTTACCCGAGTGTTTTGGCAAGCCCAATACCATCTATAAAGCTTACCAGCGCTGGTTTCGTAGTAATAAGCTGATTACGCTGTTTGCTTTATTAATCAAAGACGCAGACCTTGAGTGGGTCTTCATTGATGGTACTCATATTAAAGCGCATCAGCACAGCAGTGGTGGCAATGAGAACCTACAATCCATTAGTAAAAGTGTGGCAGGACGCGCGACCAAGATTCACTTGGCAGTAGATGCGCATGGCAATCCGATTACCTTTATCTTGTCAGATGGCACGACCCACGATGTTAAAGTCGCACCTGACTTAGTAGACAAAGTTAATTTGAGCAACACAGAGGTTTTATGTGCCGATAAAGGCTATGATTCTGATGCACTACGAGCGCATATTGAACAAGCAGGGACACGGGATAACATCCCTCGAAAACGAAATACTCAGTCTTCTAACGACCATATGGACTGGGACTTATATAAAGCGAGGCATCTAGTAGAAAATGCTTTCGCCAAACTAAAACAGTATAGGGCGGTTGCCACCAGGTTTGATAAGCTCAAGCAAAGTTATGAAAATACGGTCGCTCTTGCTTGTGCTTATATCTGGCTCAAATTATGAATGTTCAACACGCCCTAGTCAGTTCAAAATAACATGGTGATAAATTGAAGAGTGCTACTGGAATGAATGTTGCGCAGCCTCTGTAATAACAGCATGCAAGGAAAATTTATACCAGTAGCACGATGTCATTTTTGCAGTGAATCGACTATAGCTTACTGGCTGCATTTTTACCTCGTCGTTACAGCTTCTAATACTCGACTATGTTAGATTTATCATTAATCCTTGAAGTTATTTACCATAAGTCTTAATAAATTTGAGTAACGTTATGAGTCAAGAAGATGCCAGTCATAAGCAAAATAAGCATTTGCCTCCAAGTGAGCCTATTGATGTCTATAAAAACAACGATAGTAACTATACTGCTGGCAATCAAGACGCTCATGATCATGACACTCACCTAGAGCAAAACACCGCACCAAGAGATACCAAAGGCTATCAGCGTACGTTACTGATTAGCTTTGTGATCATCACAGGCTATATGTTTATCGAGGCGATTGGTGGCTTACTGACAGGCAGCTTGGCGTTACTCTCTGATGCAGGACACATGCTCAGCGACGCCATCGCCCTTGGTGCGACGTTGATGGCATTTAAAATCGGCGAAAAAGCCGCCACCCATCAAAAGACCTTTGGCTATAAACGCTTTGAGATTATCGTGGCCACCGTCAATGGTGCGACGCTAGTAATTATCGCCTTGATGATTTTTTATGAAGCGATCAAACGCCTTAACTCACCGCCTGAGATTGCTACCCAAGGTATGCTAATCGTCGCCACCATCGGTATGCTGGTTAATATCTTGGTCGCTTGGCTGATGCATCGTGGTAGTAGCGGCAGCGATGGACACACCCACAGCCATGGAGCAAATGCAGACAAAGTAAATAAAGAAAAAGCAAATAAAAGCAATGATTCCAAAGAGCCTGTCAACCTCAATATGCAAAGCGCTTACTTGCATGTATTAAGTGATTTGATGGGCTCTGTCGCCGCGATCATCGCCGCTTTACTGATGATGGGGTTTGGCTGGGTTTGGGCCGATGCCGCAGCGTCGGTGATCGTCGCGGTACTTATCTTAGTAAGTGGTTACCGCGTTGTACGTGATTCGGTACATGTCTTGATGGAGGGCACGCCAGAAGGCATATCGCTGGTAGATGTGGAAGACAAGCTGCTTGCCCATCCACAAGTAAAACAAGTCCACGACCTGCATATTTGGAGCATCACCAGCGGGCTAAATGCGCTATCTTGCCATGTGATGGTCGATGGGGATATGAGAATCTCGGATGCCAGCGTATTGATTGCCAATCTTGAGCAAGGGTTGCTTGCGCTTGGTATTCATCACGCCACCATTCAGGTTGAAAGCTTGTCACACCCGCAGACCAGCGCCCATAGCGATGCATTGGTCTGCGACATATCAGAGCAGCAAAGCTCTGCGAATAACCATATCGGGCACAGTCACTAGTCACTAGGGCGTGTTGAACCTTCAACCATGGCACTGACAGAGACTATTTGTGAATGTTCAACACGCCCTACTGGGTTGGAGGAAATAACAACTATGTTGTGCTGACTTAGAAAGTCTTATTTATCATTCATAGCAAGGTAGATATTACGATCTGATGCGGATGCGTCATCCACGTATTTTGAATCGCGCCATGTCGTATAAGCATAGACACCACTGTATGGGCTGATGCTGTTCTGACGGAAATCAGAAATCCAATTTTCGCCATCAAATATTTGGATATGGCCATGCGGGCGCTTTGATGAGCGATCATAGACAATAACATCACCTACTTGGGTTGGCATATCATTACTGATTTTGCTAAAACCTGCTTTATCAAGCGTGCCACGAGTGGCGTACTGATAGGCTGAAGGATTGGGTGTAAATTCATAACCAGCTGATTGTAGTGCTTTACGTACGTAACGGGCACAATATCCAGAGCTGCCAGATAAAGCCACTTTTGAGGCGCGAGCAGCAGCGATAGCGGGGGCTGAATTGCTGTCAGGAACCTTATTGACTTGCTGCTGTTGTTTTTCAGCGTATAAGCGGCTGTTTAATGATGAAAGCTGATTCTCTTTTTGCTTGGCCTGCGCACTTAGGTTGCTAATTGCTTGACTAATTTCATCATTATTAGAAACATAAGCACCACTTTTGGTGCTATAGATGTTTTTTGATGAACCGTAGTTTGATGCCACAGAAGTATTGGTGATGGTATTATTTGTTTGAGAGATTGTGATAGCAGCACCACTCGTTTGTGCTATGCCCATACCCAGTACTGACAAAATCAATAAAGCCTGTTTCATAAATCTAATACCTACGGTTAATTCAAAATCGTCTGTTATCAACAACAGCGCAGTCAATTAAATCTCAACAACACAAGTATATATACGTCATAGTGACTGATACTTCTGCTGCATATTATTCATATAAAAAATAATTATTGGCGATCACAGCTCATTGAAGTCTTACGAAGCTGTTACAAATCAAGCTGCTGACCAAAACACAAAGCCGACTTTAGCATAGGCTGTTTAGCCTGTCATCACCCTTAAAAACCCCAAAAATACTTTTTTGATGTTGAAAAAATTGCTAATATCCCACATTTTACAATGTAAGTTTGTGTAACATGTACAGAATATAGCTGACTAGATTGACCACAATTTCTACTGTTTTATAAGCAAAAAAACGTCTGAGGGTTAAATCTATAATTTAGATTTAACCCTCAGACGTTTTTCTATTGGATGAAGTAATTACCCTATATAGGGTCTAACTAATTATTAAGATAATATAATAATTTATAATATTAATATAGATGCTAATTCCCTACTAGCTTATGTAATATTACGTAATTGTTTCGATACATCCTGTATATTCTTGTATTAACCCTTAGTCATTTATCTATTTTAAGGGTTAATAACCGATAAATTCGCTTACATTGTCATCAAAAGTTACAAATTCAAAGTTATTTTTAATTTTAAAGTCGCAATAGCTAATGAATTTTTTGATGAAGAATCATTTTATAAGCAATAGAACAGTCTTATACCTACCTCATTTACTTTTAACGCTAACACTATAATCAAAGTATTCTTAACTGCTAACACACTATAATTGCTGCTCTACCGATTCAATATCAGCATAAACTTGGGTTGTCCCGTCTTTATTGAGCTGCATAACCTGATAGGGCATGAATTTATTTTGATACTCCATACCTGGGCTACCAATAGGCATGCCAGGTACGGCAAGACCCATAGCTTGTACTGGCGGATTTTCTAAAAACTGCGCCATATATTTAGCGGGTACATGACCTTCAAAGACGTAACCATCCGTAGTGACTACAGTATGGCAAGAACGCATTTCATTTGGAACGCTGTAGCGCTCTTTAAATACGGCTAAGTCCGCAACATCTTGCGCGGTTGCACTTAGACCATTATCTTCTGCATGACTTATCCATTCTTTACAGCAGCCGCAATTGGCATCTTTATAGACAGTGGCTGATACGTTTTTTAGTAAGTCTGGTTTACTTACTGATGTCATCATAGAATTATTTATAACGTTTGGTTCAGCTGTCTTTGGAACAGCCAAAACATCTTCAGTTGATGCCGATGTTGTGCTTGCATCAGATACGCCACTACTCGGTTGGCTACAAGCAAATAGTGATGAGGCGGCAAGTAATACTAACGTACTACGCAACCCCTTAGACAGATAACGATTGAATATAAGACTGGATTTTATTTTTAAGGGGGTCATAGTGCTCTCTCATGTACTGTAGATATTGTGAGCTATAGAAGGTCAAGTAACACTTCATATCGTTTGGTAATGTAGCATAATAACCCATCAAACGGAGTACGTAAATTTATCCATTGAGCAGTGCGGACTGGTATCATAAGCAGTTTTCATTTTGAAATGCTGCCTGTAGTATTAACAGGTCTATCCGAGTTTTGGATTTTGACTAAAAATTCAAAACTCATAATTTTGGATAATTTGCGATGCGCCTGTCTACTATTAATCTACAAAAGCGTTTGAGTACTCACTCAAATCAATTACCGCTATGGTTTACGCTAGTAGCAGCATGGCTTGCAGGGGCTATTTTTTTATTTGCGCTAGCGCCTCATGGGTTCTGGCCGCTAGCAATAGTGTCACCAGCGATTTTATATGCGCTGTTGGTACCAAATATGAGTGGTCGTCGCGCTTTTATTATCGGTGAAGCTTACGGTATGGGGCTATGGTGCGTCGGCGGCTTTTGGCTCTATACTGCCATCCATGATTATAGCGATACTCCAACGTGGCTCGCATTGATTATGATTGGATTGATGGGTCTCGGTATGGGACTGTTTCATGGATTTTTAGCACTAGTCTTTAACCGTATGGTAGGCAAACAACCCTTTTCATTTGCTGCTCTTTGGGTGCTACAAGAATGGTTAAAAACTTGGTTATTCACAGGCTTTCCGTGGCTATTTGTTGGTTATGCATTTACTGAAGAGTATTGGTTATCGTCCTTAGCACCCGTTGCTGGTGTTTTTGCCGTCTCTTTTGTTGCCATACTATTGGCTGCAAGTTTAGTAGAGCTACTGCTTCGACGCAGTAGTTATGCCGTCGTTTCTGTACTGTTATTAGCCATTAGCACATCATTATGGCTGGTCAATCCGCAATGGACAAAACCTAAGGGCACACCTGATCTGTCAGTGTCATTGATTCAAGGTAATATTTCACAAGATATAAAGTGGCTGACGCAATATCAAGTAGAAACGCTAAAGATTTATGCGAAGTTAACGCGCACTGAGTGGGGACGTGATGTGGTGGTGTGGCCTGAATCATCTATTCCGATGTTTCAGGATGAGGCTGCGGGCTTTATTAGTGAAATGATAGAAATGGCCAATGCGACCAATACGACATGGATAACTGGTATCCCTTATAAGGATAAAGCGGCATTCAATGCCAGTACGGATAAGTATCCCCCATTTTACAATAGCGTGATTGCTCGAGGTGTAGAAGCGGAAGGCCTATACAAGAAGCAGCGTCTAGTGCCTTTTGGAGAGTATATTCCATTTGAAGGCGTGCTCGATATTTTCCCAAGTTTGGCCGGTAGTCAGGATATTAAGAGCTATAGTCGTGGTAGTGATCAGCAGTCACCGCTAAAGGTGCGTGAACACAATATAGGGACGGCTATCTGTTATGAGGTAGCTTATCCAGATACCACGCGTAAAAATGCCATCGATACTGACTTTTTGTTGACCGTCTCTAACGATGCCTGGTTTGGCACTTCAGCAGGACCATTGCAACATTTGCAAATGGTACAAATGCGCGCGCTTGAGAACGGGCGCTGGTTTATTCGAGCGACCAATACTGGTGTTACCGCTATCATTAACCATAAAGGTCGTATTGTAAAACGCGCACCGCAGTTTGAGCGTACTGTACTACGTGGTGAGATACAGGCACGGGTTGGTAACACGCCCTTTATGCTTATGGGAAATTATCCTATCTTGATAATAATAACCCTGTTATTACTAATAAGCTATTTTGGCAAAGGTCTAACCACACTTAGAAGACGAGGGTAATAGTAAACTTAATCATAATAATTTAATCAGCGTAAGTTTTTTATTTTTTCTAGGTAACGTCCTAACGCACGTAAATATAAAAGTTTTAAACTATTGATCACATAAGAACTGATTGAAAAAATTATGTTGACATAAGGCACGCGCCTCATACTTAAAAAGAGATAGCTATATACGGTCTATCATCTTTTAGTTGATACTTTCATTTAATGCACGCGATTTTTGATTGTCATCTGCCTTAGTACCAAATTCAATAGTTGCATGTTGTATATTCTGATGCGCCAAATCTTCCTTGATGTTTTCTTTCATAGTAATAGTCTCTTCAAACGTTATATCGGTCTTCGGTACAATATGAACTGTAAGAGCATTCTCAGTGGTACTCAAAGCCCAGATATGTAAATGATGAAAGTTTTGAATAAAATTATAGCTCTCTAAGATAGCAGTGATTTTACTGAGATCAACATTTTGAGGTACTCCGTCGATAGCAAGCTTGATACTCTCTTTTAGTAGACCCCAAGTCGATAACAGTATAACGACTGAAATAATCAAGCTAACTAGAGGATCAACGATATTCCAACTTGTATAGTAAATAATAATGCCCGAGATAACGACACCTACAGAGACCAATGCATCTACCATTAGATGCAAGAAAGCACCTTTGATATTAATATCGTCTTTTTGACCTTTGTAGAATGCAAAAGCAGAAACAGTATTTATAAATACACCTATTAGAGCTGTAATAATAATAACTTTTCCTGCAACTTCCGGTATCGTATCAAATCGACCCAAGGCCTCATACGCAATACCTATAACGATTGTAACTAACAATATGGCGTTAATAAGAGACGCCATTATAGAAGCTTTTTTGTAGCCATAGGTATAAAGCGTAGTAGATGCTTTCTGTGCTAATTTCATTCCAATTAACGAGATTATTAAACTGGCAACATCACTTAAGTTGTGGCTAGCGTCTGCGATTAAAGCTAATGAATTAGTTGAATAGCCCACTATAAACTCGATGAGCGTAAATGCAGAATTTAGACCAATCCCAATATAAAAAGCTTTATTCATATTTTTAGGGTCTGGAGCTTGATGACTGTGGTTATCTGAATTACTCATAATTTACCCTTGTTTAGGTTGCTGCATTTTATTAAAGGTAGAAAATAAGTTTATTGCATATTTTCTATATTGCACAGTCAATATTGCTCTAATACCGTAGACCCACTTATTTTTATCAATAAACTGAGCCACAACTTGATTGTGTGTCCTATCTCTCCTTGGGCGAAAAAAGCGGATTTTACTGTAATCTAACTGGCTTACGTAAGCTTCTTGTTCTCATGTTCAAGCTCTTTAGTATGTGTAGCTTAGTCTTGAATGTTGGTTAGTATAGTTTCATTAGTGTGCTTTTTATGACATGACCACATAAAGGTGTAATCGTTTAATGCTTCAATCAGCATACGAACGGCGCGTTCTTTAATCTCAGGAGTGTAGGTTTGTCTTTTCATTATCGTATTCTCTCAGAAAGATGATTTACCGCTTCTTAACAGCGCGTGTAAAACCTTGCATCTGACGACTAAGCCGGTCTTCATAGTAAACTATCCCAGTATTGTCAGAAACTTAACGTCTTGTGAGGATGTACTAAGTGCTAACTTCAAAATGGTTGAAATACCTACGCTAAATGACGACAAAAAAAGCCTAAGCAATCTAATGAAAAAGTAGATAATAAAAACCCAATCTACATGACAAACAAAAAAATGCCTCTAGGAGTTGACTCCTAGAGGCATTTAGTTTTAAATATAGCTAACGGTTACAGCGTGTTGACGCACACTGTAACGAACAAATAAGCACACAGACTGCGTTATTTGAACAGCATCAAATGCCCGTTTAGGGTCATTTTATCCAAAATCTGCTTTCATATCAACCTTATTCACTATACATTTTAAAAACTGCTTGTTCGCTCGTTACATCCTCGTGCTGCTCTCTCTGTACCCGTTACCCGTCAAATGGGTGGCAGGCCTCGGCGACGACTGCGTTTGGCACAAGGGTGAGCTCCCTACAGGGGTTACTAGACAAAGGATCAGAGCAACGCAATGAGTGGTTACTCATGCATATCGTAGCGGTATATTGGGTTTAGGCCCTTGCTAGCGTATGACAGCATAGTAGCGGTTAAGAGCGTGTCTAGGCGGTGCTATCAGCCGTAATCTTAACAGCCGTAGCTTGATACAGTGATACGGCCTTGATGATGCGATGGGCGATGAAGTCGGCATGACTAATCACATCAAATCTAAGGAATGCACTAAAGGGTTCATGAGTATGACAAAAATACTCATAAATGCTTTAGGGTGAGTGTTCCTTGAAATCTGCTCAAGGCTTCAAAATCAGCATAAATTTACTTAGGCTAACTTAAGTAGTATATAGCCCACTAGGCTATATACTATAGGACCCTGGAAAAATTTAGAATAATTATTATATGAAAGTTACTTATTCAGTGAGTCAATATTGTCATGGCTGATTCATGAGTTTAGTGTGAATAGAATGAGATCTATGCTTGGGTAAAGTCTCTCCTAAAATCATAACTGTTCTTCATCGTGAAGCCTTGAATACTTTTATCTAATCAGCATCCAAAGCATTATCTTTATTTTGAATAAGTATCAGATCATCTTGAGCTTTCTTGAGTTTATTCTGTAACACAGTCACTTGTTCTTGTTCTGATAGGTAATTGGTTGATAGCTCACTATATTGCTTACCCAATACGCTATGCTCGGCTTCAAGCTTAGCCTGTATTTGAGTCAGCTGCTCATAAAGTCCTGATAGCTTATCACGTTCAGAGGTTACCGCCTTTAGCTCTCCTTTGATCTCTGCGGTAGCAGTTTGTATCTCATTGCGTTCAGCTGTGACCGTCTTTAGCTCTGACTTAGTGGCTTTAAGTTCCGCCTTTAAACGTGCAATCTCTGCTTTATCGCTATCAGCTGTAGCTTTAAGCGTGGCTACCTCACCAAGACTACTAGTAAGCTCTACAGATTGCTTATCTAATGCGCTACGTGTCTCTACAAGCTGTGATTGTGCTGTTTCTGCTTTAGTTCGTTCAAGCTCTAATTGATGCTTAGTATCTGATAGCGTCTGTTTGGTAGCATCATGGTCAGCTGTGGCTTGCTGAGCCGCTTTAGTTGCTGTCTCCGCAGTAGTGGCCACTTCGTCCAGCTGCTGTAGTAGATCTGCTTGTTCACCCTCTAAGGTTTTAACTGCTTCTTGCGCTTCGTCCGTCTCTGCTTGTGCCTTAACCTTAACCACCTCTAGAGCTTCACGCTCCTTAGACAGCCTATCGTTCGCCATATCAATAGCTGTCTGCCACATATCAGCGCCAAGCGTGTGCAAGCGTTCAGTGATACCGCTAGGTAAATCCACTTGTTGCAGCTCTTGCTCTTCCTGCTGTTCTCGCTTCCAACTCTGCATCGCATCACTAATGGTAGTGAATGAGCCACCGCCTAGCGCCTTACGCACCTCTGCCAGTGTCGGCTTTATCCCTTGCTCCTGTAATCGGTCAGCTGCTGCATGAATATCTTGTGTGGTGAGTGCCATGATTTTGTATTCCTTGATAGTGCATTGTAGTATGTTGTATATAGTATAATACAATATACAACATACTACAATGCAAGGTGTAAAAAAACCCCAAGTCGTCTTGAGGTTATAACTTGTTGGCTAAGACTTAATGATCAGTTAGGTATTCTTCTAGGGCATCATTGATCATGTCCTGATAGTTACCGCCTGTCTGCTTGGCTCTGTCCTTAAACTTAGCAAGAATGCTTGGGCTGATAACACTGGCTTCTGTAGTAAGCGTTTGTGGTTTGATACTGCCACGGATCGCGCCTGACCAGTCGGTGATTTCTGGAATGTCCGATAGATCAATGTCGTCATCGCTAAGCGTTGCTAAGTACTCTAAGTCCGCTTGCTGCTTAGCCGTTAATGGCGGCAACTTATCTATGTGATAACTAACCTTGTTCATATTGTCTCCTTTCAATCTTTGTGGCACGCCTGGCAGAGATAATGCGTATAACCTCAGGCCATAGATTTCAAACACTGCAAAAGCATTGGCCTTTGACTCTTAAGTAAGCCATATATCATAATTGGTAGTAAACATAGTAATTACTTACCTTGACTGACTTTTGGTAAGTAGCTCTCAAGCGCTTTGTTTGGCTTGTTAAAGCTTTCAGG
Organism: uncultured Psychrobacter sp.; assembly: GCA_913061175.1. Classification (GTDB taxonomy): domain Bacteria; phylum Pseudomonadota; class Gammaproteobacteria; order Pseudomonadales; family Moraxellaceae; genus Psychrobacter. Next base: position 11,445 of record CAJXUF010000009.1, on the reverse strand, counting down.
CTCCCGCTGTATGATGTTAATCATTTCACGCTTAAAACTATCAGTACTCATTTTACCGTCATAGCTTAAACCTGGGTGATCGTTATAGTCGTTCATAAACTGCACATTATCAACAATTGATTTGATCTTATCTTCTGACAATTTACCGTCTTTACCAGCAATTTTATCTAATAACTTTTTGTGAAATTTGAGCTTTAAGCCTTTATAGCCCTTCCCTCTTGCTTTTTTTTGATACTCTACACTGACTTTATAATTCGTATTTTCATTTATATCGTTGATAGCTGTTTCAATAACATATCTTCGCAACTCACTAAATTGCTTATACTTATCTTTAACACACATTACGTGTTTAAACTCTTCTATCGTAAACTCTTTGCTGTACTGGTATTGATTAACCCACATTACCACCAATTCATACATTTTTATTGAATGAATACTCGATAACTCACCTATTTCTAATAGCTTGTATTTAGTGAAATTAGCTTTAAGTTGCGTCAAATATGGCAGTATTTTATTTGCGAATGATAATACGACTTCTCCGTTATCCGGATCATAAACAATACTACTAACAAGCCTTGTTTGAAGCGTTTTATTCTCGGGCAAGCTCATAACAATATCGACGTCATATAAACGTTTGCTTGCGTTCTCTATGTCACGATAAACATTCTGTTCGTTCTTAGACTTCTTACCAAAAAACAATGATTTAATATCATCAACTGTTACTTTATATTCTGTGTCTTGCGTGACATTTGGTGCATCAGGCCTACTGTCAATTTGACTGATACAAGCAAGCATGAGCTCTTTATCCGTCTTTTGCATTGTGTACGTTGCTAGGATTAAATCATTTGACTGAACAACTAAGTTATTTTCCATTTCAACTCTGCGCCCATAGTTACATTTAACAAGATCTTATCATAAAATAGAGTTATAAAAAGAGTGTTTTTTATTTATCTCTGTTTTCTGCTCATTTACTCTGTTTTCTGCTCATTTACTCTGTTTTCTGCTCATTTACTCTTTTTCTTTCTTGTAAGGTATTGATTTTAACAGGGAAAAATAGCTCTCAAACAGGAATAAACAGGAGTAAACAGGATCAAATAAAAACCCTCAAAGAAACGGGTGATAAATTTTTTTGTGGATAAGTGAAAAATCATCACTTAAACCACGCAGCTTGCCTAAGCAATTTAACCCTGTGTAATGTTTTTTTAAGGATTAGATTAAGGGCTAAATCCTCGACTGGGTGCATTAGTTCTACTCACTTGATGCTGATAGGACTCTAAACCGTCCTGTAGTGCTCTGTGTTGGCTTTCAGAAAGCTTTCCGTCGTATTGCTCGGTAAACGTCTCTAAAGCGGCTTTAAGAGTCTCTGAGTAAGCTTTACGCTGGGTAGTTGGTAATGAGCTCATATCACGAAACGCAAATTTAAACTGCTGACACGTTTTATCTAAGGTATCTGCAAGATGTTCTTTAGCACATTTCCTCGCCTCAGCTGGGTGATTATCATTATCAATATAATCAGTTAACCATTCTGTATAGTTGAATGAGGAGACAACGTCTCGAGTCAGTCTACCAACGTCTCCTGCGCTACCGCCTAGCTTATTGATGATACTAGTTTTAAATGTCGCACGCTTTTGATCAATATCGTCCCTAAAGTCCTCAAAATGCTTAATAAGCGCCAGATACCGCTCTCGTTCAGCTTTAGGATCACGCAAAAGCTTGATAATGGATTTGTTATTTTCAACTAGCGTGTAATCAAAACGTTTGCCCACTTGCTGTAAGTGATCTCTAAACCCTAGCGCTTTATCTTTATCTTCAATACCAAGGCGCTTTGCAAACTCGCTAAGTATCGCAACTTGACGCTTATCAAATTTATCAGGGGCATCCTCTATCGTTTCTCCTTGTGCCCAGCTGATTGCCATTGAATTGTGATGGCGTTGAATTAAACGCATGGCTAAGTGCAGCTTCATACGTTCAGCATACTCAAAGATTCTCTCATCTTTGTGACGGTTTGCTCGAGTGTCTCGATCAACTTGTCTTTGCTGTCGATCAAGTCGAGCAGCTCTTGCTCGTCGTGCTGCGTCATCGAAGGGGTTGGGGGCTGGTCTTGCACTTCGCTCAGTTGCTTTGTTAATTTCAATATTTGACTTTCCGATAGCTTCAGTGATTCCCTCAATTGCTTGTTTTGTGTCGTCAATTCTTTGTGTGAGCTTGTTATTTGCTTGTGCTGTGCCATTAATTCTTTGTTTTGTGTCATCACATCGCTTTGGTAGGTTTTCGCATCGTTTAGCTGCCCAAGCAATGCCTGATTTTGCCTCTTCAACGCATCGTTTTGTGTCGTCAACTCGAATTGCCGTTCTATTATTTTGTTCTGTGCAGTACGTAATGTGAGGTTCTGAGCTTCCAGAGAGGTGTTTTGCAAAATCAGCTCGCTGTTTTGTGCCTCCAATGCTGCCAGGTAGTCTTGCATTTTTCTCAGTTGCCCAAGCAAGTCCTTTTCTAAGTGCGCTAATTCGTCGCTCATTGTCTGCTTCCTGTTTGATATGGTTGTCAGCCACCAATTTATTACGTGCTTTGATGGCGCGGTTGGTGTCTCCTTTTTCGGTCGTGATGCCTCGGCGCTCCATTGCCGTCGCCTCAACGCCCATTTTAATGGTGGGCTGCTGATCAAGCCCCTGATCCTTATAACTGCGCGCATCCATCAATGGCAGATGATGCTGCGCCAACACTTTATTGGCGGTATCTACCCACATCTCCCGAACACGCTTAATCTCTTGCATCGATGACGGCAGATCATGCGCCTTACGTTTTTTGTTGGACCACTCAAACGGGGTCTTAAGCTTTGGATCAAACGCCAAGGTTTTATTCGGTCCAATGGTAGGCGCTCGAGTAGTGACTAAAATATGCGCGTGAAAATTACGGGGATCAGGGTTCTCCTCACCCTCACGCAAATACTTAGAGCTTGGCGGTACATTAGGATCAAAAGGCAATTTCATCACCGGACGATGGATACACACATCAGCAATCACATCCATATCGTCGCAAAGCTTTTGGGCAAAGTTGATGGCCAGCTGATGCCGATCATATTCGTCTAACTCATACGGCAAATTAATCAGCCACTCACGCGCCACCCGACTGTCCGAACGTGTCTCTGCCGCTTCAGCGGTATTCCAAAGCGTCTCTCGATCCACACTCACACCCAGCGCCTTTAGCGAAAATGGTAAAACAATATCGCTACTCATAACCCCAGACTTTTTACTATAGTCATGCGTCTTGCCATATTTGGCATCATCAAGCACATCCCCAGCACGATAGGCCGCCGACGCCACAGCTGACTGCCCTGATTTTCGAGAAATCGCCTTTGTCGCAATATGTACCATCGTCATAAAGAGCCACCTGCTATTGTTGCTTTTTTCACACCACCGCTTTTTGTGGTGTGCGGGGTTTGGGGTTTCCCCAACGAAGAAGGATTCAAAATTAAGATAGTAACGAAGTGGATAGATTAAATTTTGAGTCGTTACTTCGCCCTTAGTCAGGGAGACGCCACCATCAAATACTAAAATAATATATCTGAGGTGTCTGATGCGGTTGTGTTAAAGCTTACCACAAGCGATTGAATGATAGTGAGGTGCTTGCTATGCTGAGTAAAATTTAATCGATAAGGGTAAATCTGATGTCAGTATCTAATAATAAAGCACCTATGTCTATTTTTGATAGTCAAGACTCTAATGAGCTAAAAGAGCGTCAACGGTTAGAAGAGTTAAAACGCCAAGCTAAGGTTCAGCAGGTGAAGCTGGATAAACGATTAAACAAGCAGAAGATTCTAATGGGGGCATTTTTGGGTCAAGTATTGGCAACTGAAGGTGAAACTGAGCAAATGATTCGAGATTACTTCGCCATTCACTTTCCAGATTTTTTAACAAGGAAATCAGATAAGTTTTTATTCAAAAGTATGATCGAGAGTTTAGGTGGTGATATAGGATTGGGTGAGGAAGAGGATCCATTTTTAGCCAACGTAAAAGAAAATAATAAAGAAGCTACTGATCAAAATACAGGCGTTGAAGGCAGAAATACTGATAGCAATAACCAAACGCAATCTGACTCTCTGGCTAATTATAGAGAACAGGATTCGCTACTAGATGACAATAGTCATGCTACTGGTGGAAGTAATCCAAACTATCATGGGTAATAGGTTATGTTTATTGAAAGCCACAAAGCTGCGCTATCAAGCTTTGATGCAAATATAGAGCCGTATATGGTCGATGGTGTAGTGGCAGATAGTGAAGGCGCTTTATCTGTGATGCTGCCACTTGCAAGAAATACGATAGCCATTAAATTTGCAGAAGATGATCATAGCGTTGCGGAAATGGTAGCTCGTGCATTTACTTTGTTTGAAAACTTCTGCACAAGCGATCAAGCATACGCTTTTTACAATGAGATGATGGAAAATCCAAAATTATATGATCGTGTGATGCAGTTCGTTACTCTGATGCTAATAGCTGATAAGCCATTAGGAACCCTTGCCATAAGTAAGGCAGTGGATAAAAAACATGCAAAGCTTTTGAGTGATGTTCGGCTGATTGGTGGAATTTTTGGGTTTTATGATAAAGAGACTAAGGTTTATACAGATGATATCACTTGCATAACTCATCTCAATGGAACAACTAAAGAGCTGACTCTGCCCCCTGAGAAGGTTTTGATGCTGATGAGCTATTACATAAATGGCCAACGTGTATTGACCATGATGCCCTGGTGATGGGTTTAGGTTAAAGTGCAGTTGCACAGGATCATGGATAGTCTTTTACATATCAGCATAAAACTTCTGGATAAAGTCACGAGTCTTGCTCATGAGTCGCTCGTGAAGGGGTTTGCGCTCAAATAGCTTAACTTTATAGTTAGGTAGCGCTTTCACTTCGTTACGGTCAGGTAGCCGCTTGCTAGTCTTATACTTTCTGAGGATCTCTTGCATGACATCGGCTTTCAGATTGTTATCTTTACATAGCTCTTGGTACGCAGCCTCCTTCTCTACGTCCCAAAAGTGTGCAAAAGCCTCCTCTACTGTCTGACCATCTGGCATTTTAGGCATCTGCTCCTTGATGAACTTTTGGATAAGCTCTTGCTTGTCGCGGAAGGTCGGCTCATTCATGATTAAATCGTTCACCTGGGCTTGGTACTGGGCTGCCTTCTCTTCGTTGCCATCGTCTTGCTGCTTATTGGCTTGCTTGAGTAGCTCTAGTATGTAGCCGACATTGATACGATCGCTATGTAGCATTTCAATCTGAAAGTTGATGTCATCGAGTATTGAGGTTTTATCCTGGCTATTCTTGTTCTGGGTGCGAATGTTGCGGTATAGGTCTATATATTTACTGGCAAAATTGGCGAAGTCTTCTTTATTCAGATCTGTATCAGCCTGGTCGTAGTCTACGAAGGTACCTAACTGCTCGTTATAGCGCATCACTTCACGAAAGGCTTTGATAAATGCTAACTGCTCATCTTCAGTCTCTAGTGTATCAACGGCCTTATAATCAGCGCAGATGTCTAAAAGGGTCTTAGCGGCTTGATCGTAGTGCTTTCGTAGCTCATGCATTTCAGGAATGACGGCGATATCTTTCGCTTGCTTGTTGGCAAACAGGGCTAGAGCGTCGTCGGTGTTTTGCTTTAGGTTACGAAAGCAGACGATATTACCAAAGGGCTTTTTATCGTTATAGATACGGTTGGTGCGTGAGAAGGCTTGTACCAGACCATGGTACTTTAGGTTCTTATCCACGTATAGCGTATTTAAGGTTTTGGCGTCGAATCCTGTCAGAAACATGTTCACGACGATCAGAATATCGATCTTGCGCTGTTTTACTTTGGTGGCGATATCACGATAGTAAGGATAGTAGTTCTTGCCTGAATCAAAGTTTGTAGCGAATGTATGATTGTATTGGCCAATGTAGCGATCTAACTTGTCGCGGCTGCTCTCATCAATTTGGGCAGGGGTTTCAAAGCTGGACTCTGCAATGAGCCCATTGTCTTCGAAACTGGCATCGGTCGCTTCGTTGGCCGCATAAGAAAATATCGTAGCAATGGTGAGTGGCTTGAATGTAGGGTCATCGGCTTGCTTTTGCGCTTGAATACGCTCAAAAGCGTCGTAGTACTGCGTGAGTATATCAACGGAGCTGACGCAAAATATGGCGTTAAACTCGCGGCGTTTGGTCTTGGTGTCATGCTTTTCGATGATATAGCGAGCGATATCATCAATGCGTTTAGGGTCGTTATAGACCTCTTGAGTGTCAATGGCGGTGACTTTTTCATCGGCAGCACTGTCGTTTTTGGTGAATTTACCCACATAGTCAATCTGAAAGGGCAGCACGTTTCTGTCACGAATGGCATCCACGATGGTGTAGCGGTGCAAGCACTCATCAAATAGGTAGGCGGTAGTGAGCTTAAGCCCAGCTTTGTTGTGAGCGTTGTCAATCAATATGGGTGTGCCTGTAAAACCGAACATCTGCGATTGTTGAAAAAAGCGTTTGATGTTTCGGTGCGTTTCACCAAATTGGCTGCGGTGACATTCATCAAAGATAAAGACGACTTTTTTGTCTTGTAAGTAGCGGATTTTTTCTTGATGGCGCTCTGATTTGATAGCGCGGTTGAGCTTTTGAATGGTGGTGACGATCAGCTTGTCGTGGGTCTCGCCGAGCTGCTTGACTAAGTTTTTGGTGTTGGTGGTACTGTCTACGCTGCCGTCTTTAAAGGCGTTGAACTCATTGGCGGTTTGGGTGTCCAAATCATTTCTATCGACAACAAACACCACCTTTTCGACATCGGGTAGCCCCATGATGATTTGACTGGCTTTAAATGAGGTCAGCGTTTTGCCTGATCCTGTGGTATGCCAAATATAACCGTTTTTGTCTGAGGCGGTGGCGCGCTCAATTAAGCGCTTGGTGGCATGGACTTGATAGGGTCTGAGCACCATCATGGTCTTGGAGTACTCATAGAGCACGACAAACTGAGCGATCATCTCGGTTAAATGCGTAGGGGTTAAAAACACCTCAGCAAAATCAACGATTTCATTGATCGGTTTGTTGTCGCTGTCCGCCCAGGGAAAGGTAAAATTAAAGTGCTGAGTGCCTTTGGCATAGTAGCGCGTGTTTGCGCCATTACTGATGACGAACAGCTGAACGAACTCAAATAAGCCATGTCCTGCCTTGTAGGCGGCTTTTGAGTAACGCATGGTCTGATGGAATGCCTCGGCAATCTCGATGCCGCCACGGCGCTTAAGCTCGATTTGCACTAGGGGCAAGCCGTTAACCAAGATGGTGACGTCAAAGCGACTGGTGCGCCCGTTTTGGCTGCTGTGGTCAACCATAATCTGATTGCTCAGCTGCCAAATGTTGTCATCAGCGTTTGGCCAAAAAAACTGAATATGGCGTGAGCTGCCATCATCGAATTTGACGTTGAACTTATCGCGCAGCTTTTTGGCACGCTCAAAGGCGCTGCCACTGCCAAGATGACTGATAACTTGCTTCCACTCATCATCAGATAATGGCTGATCCAGCTGATTGGCGCGGACGATTTGCGTCTTTAGGTTGGCAAGGAGTGCCGCCTCGGTGGTAATGGTAACGCGCTCATAACCCAAATCCTGCATTTGCGTCATTAGGCTGTCTTCGAGTTGGTACTCACTTTGCTCAGTCATGTTATACCTTATACAAACATCTGCTGTAATAAGCCTTTTTTCCACGTTTTGGCGTGGTCGATTTGCTCGGCAACGTTATCAATTTTTTGGTCAATAGTGGTTAAAAAGTCAGCGATTTTGGTTTGTTCTTCTTTAGTAGGAATAGAAACAGAGAGGTTGATTAAATCATCCCTAACAAAGCCTTTAATTGATGTTCCTTGATTAAACTCTAGCAACCTTGATGCTTTACTTTTCAGCAAATAAGCTAAAAATACAGGATTATCTTCAAAGGGAGTAAGACTAGTAAAGTCTTGACTTGTACATAGTTGCGAGCTATTAACTGCAACTTTCCCCACACCAACCCTAGAAACAATTAACACGCTGTTTTTAGGAATAATCTTAGTGGCGCTATTATCTATTGCTTCACGAGTAATATAACGCGTTGTCATTACCTCAAATATACTATCTTCCGTTAAGTCGGAACTAGATATCCATGGAATATCACCCTTCCAGTAGGCACTATTTTTTTTCGATGGCGTACCACCACTATTAAAAGTACCTAAACTACCAACTTTTATATCATTCCAACTTGCACTAAACCCTTTAAAGCGCAGTTTTTGGCTAAAAAGCTGCTGCATCATGCCTTTTTTATATTCGCTGAGTAGCTCATGCTTTTGCGTCAGCTCGTCGATTTTGGTATCAACAGCGGATAGGAATGTGGCGATTTTGGTTTGTTCTTTTAAAGGAGGTAGGTTTATAGCCACATTATTAATTGACTTCGTGTTTAGGCTGGGTACTCCAGTTGCTTCATTAAGTTTTAACCAGTTCACTTGGAGAGCATGCTGATAAACAAATTTGGGTACTGCTTGTTCTTTGATTTCCGTGTAGAACAAAGTATCTACTGTCCAAAACTTCTCGTTCACGTATTTAGGGCTATCAATAGTACCTTTACGCCCGATTAATATGCTCTCACCATCATGCAAAAATTGATCGACATAACGCATTACGCCGCCCGTTCCAAATACTGGAATGTTACCGCTATTCAATTTTTTATGATCTTTACCATACTTTATATTTAAAATGTCTTCGTATTTTAATGCAGTCCAGTCTTCATCAAACTCTTTAAACCGCAATTTTGGCGTTGCCATCACATTACATCCTTATCTTGTATCACCAGTAGATTCATCACCAGACGGATGAGCACTTCTTTTTGAGTGGGGTCTGATTCGGCAATCAGCAGTGTGAGCGCTGCAAGCCCCGTATCATTGATAATGGCAGTACCCTCATTATTGAATAAGCGGTTGTTACGGTATAAAAAATCAACAAACAAGAACGCCGCACTGCGCTTGTTACCATCAGCAAAAGGGTGGTTTTTGACGACAAAATATAACAGATGCGCCGCCTTGGATTCGATACTGGGGTAAACTTCCTCACCAAACGCCGTTTGTTGAATATTACCCAATATGGCAGCCAATCCATCACCGCGAGGCTTAGCAAATAGGTCTGTGGCCTCTTTTTTATCCATCAGGGTTGATTTGAGCTGATTCAGTGCCTGCATGGCACTTGGTGCGTCTAAAACCTCGCCGCCTGGTTGCCCCACAGGCTCATGCAACAAACCCTCATCGTAGCGCTGTAACCATAAAAAAGTTTGGGTGTAGCGGCTGATAATCTCGACCAACCCCAGCGCGCTGTCTTTGCTATGCTGCTCAGATTGAGCCGTTTTTTTGATTAAGGCGATGGCTTGCTCAAGCTCAGCGGTGTTTTGCTGCAAACGCTGTTGATTAATGCTAAAGCCTTGGATGAGATGCTCTTTTAAGATGCGCGTCGCCCATTTGCGAAACATCACGCCTTGCTTGGATTTGATGCGATAACCCACGCTGATAATGACGTCCAAATCATATAAGGTCACGGGTTTGTCAGAAAAAGCAATTTGCACTTTTTGCAAATTGCTTTTTAGATCCACCTCTTCATCACCAATCGCGTTATTGATATGGCGTGAAATCACTGAAACATCACGGCCAAACAGATCACTCATTTGGGCTTGGCTTAGCCATACCGTGTCTTGCTCAACATTCACTTCAAGGCTGACTTGGTTGTCTACTTGATATAGCTGGATTTGACTGGCTACGCTACTCATGACCCTACCTTAAAGGGTGACTCAATGCCCAGTTCTTCACAAAAGCCATTAATGACAGCGTCCGTTTCTTGGCTCTTTTTTTCTAAATCTTGCAGCGCTTTGGCAACGGCTGTTAGGTTCACTTCAGGCTCAGCCTCAAACGTGTCCACGTAGCGCGGAATGTTGAGATTATAGTCATTATCATGAATATCCTTTAAAGAGGCGACATGGGTAAATTTATCGACGTTTTCACGGGCTTGATAGGTCTTGATGATGGTATCGATATGCTCAGGTAGTAGCATGTTTTGATTTTTTTGTTTATCAAAGCAGTCACTGGCATCGATAAAGAAGACGTCTTTATCATGCTTACGGTTCTTTTTGAAGACTAAAACAGAGGTCGGAATACTGGTGCCATAGAAGATATTGGCAGGCAGTCCAATCACTGCGTCTAAGGCATTGAGGTTTTTGATGATGTATTTACGAATATCGCCCTCGCTGGAACCGCGAAACAGGACGCCATGCGGCAATACCACTGCCATCGTGCCATTATCATCTAAGTGATGTAGCATGTGCTGGACAAAGGCCATGTCGGCTTTGGTCTTGGGTGCAAGTTTGCCATAGTCTGAAAAACGCTCATCTTGAAGCAACAAGGGATCAGCTGACCACTTCGCAGAGAAAGGCGGATTGGCCACAATGGCATCAAAGCGCATACCGATGTGCTGCGGACGCTTGAGCGTGTCTTCTTGCTTGATATCAAACTTGGTAAAGTTCACGTCATGCAAAATCATGTTCATGCGTGCTAGGTTATAGGTGGTGCGGTTCATCTCTTGACCGTAGATTCTATCTACGTCATTCGCCTCACGCTTGACGCGCAGCAGCAAAGAACCCGAGCCACACGTTGGGTCATAGACTGAGCTTATGGTGTCCTTGCCGCTGGTGACGATTTTGGCAAGTAACGTGGATACCATCTGCGGCGTGTAAAACTCTCCCGCTTTTTTGCCTGCGCCACTGGCAAACTCACCGATCAGATACTCATAAGCATCACCCAGCACATCGCTTTCGGTGTTACTCAGATCAAAATCAATGGCATCTAGGTGGCTTAGCACTTTGACGATCAGCTCATTGCGGTCATCAGGGCTGTTGCCAAGCTTGGTTGAGGTAAGATCTATGTCTTCAAATAGGTTGGCAAAATCTTCTTCTGAGTCTGTGCCTAATGTGCCCTGCTCGATAGCCTTTAGCGTATCAGCCAAATCATCAAGGATGAATGCTTGGTCTTGTTTGCCGCGTTTGGCCAGTTGGTGAAACAACTGATTGGGCGACAGCGCATAGCCGATCTCATCAATAGCGTTTTCTTTGACTTCCTTAATATAGTCAAGATGATCAGGATTACTGGTGTCAAAATTTGCAAAGTTATCGAAGCCTTCGCCTTCTTCAGCCAAGATATTATTGGCAAAGCGGATGAATTTATCAGATAAGTATTTATAAAAAATAAACCCTAATATGTAGTCCCGAAACTCATCTGCACCCATCTTACCGCGTAGGTCGTTGGCAATATTCCAAAGCTGCTTTTTTAGCTGTTGAAGCTGTTGTGATTGACTCATGATTATCCTAAATTAACATCGTTAGGTGTATAGGTGTATAGGTGTATAGGTGTATAGGTGTATAGGTGTATAGGTGT
>CAJXUF010000008.1 GCA_913061175.1 uncultured Psychrobacter sp. | reverse complement strand
GCCTCCCGTAGGAGTCCGGGCCGTGTCTCAGTCCCGGTGTGGCTGATCATCCTCTCAGACCAGCTACAGATCGTCGCCATGGTAGGCCTTTACCCCACCATCTAGCTAATCCGACTTAGGCTCATCTAATAGCGAGAGCAGTAAACTGCCCCCTTTCTCCCGTAGGTCGTATGCGGTATTAATACGAGTTTCCCCGTGCTATCCCCCACTACTAGGTAGATTCCTAAGTATTACTCACCCGTCCGCCGCTCGACGCCTGGTAGCAAGCTACCATCGTTTCCGCTCGACTTGCATGTGTTAAGCCTGCCGCCAGCGTTCAATCTGAGCCATGATCAAACTCTTCAGTTTAATCTTGCTATGAAGCTCTTTAAAGAAGCTTCTAAACTTGGCTCATCTAATCTGGCAAAATCGCTAAAAATTATGTTCGTAATGAATTAACTTTGAGTTTTTCTGCTGTCTTAAATGATAATTTTTATAGTTAATAATCTTTCCGAAAAGAAAAGATAGTCAACTTTATTTTTTAGCATTCTGAATCAGCAAAAATCCACACAAGTTGTTCTTTAGTTATGCTTTTAAATAATGTCTGACACTGTCGTCCAGTGCTAGTATTTCAAACTAAACAAGTCAGCCAATGTGGCTTATCCTATTTAGCGAGCTGACCATCATATCATGTTTTAATAGTCTGTCAACTTCTTTTTTTAATTTGTTTCAACAAGTTAAGTGGGTTATTTATATGTAATCTACATATAAGCTATCTCCAGCTCGTCTTGATGAGGTGCGTATTATAGACGGTTTAACTTTTGTGTCAACCCGTTTTATTAATGTTTTTCAACTTATTTTAGTAGATGAATAAATCTTTATTTCTTTCAATGGGTTATGATTTAATCAATTTCAATAGGTTTAAAGACTGACTATAGATGTGCTATTTACTATAATTTATAACATCGAAAACGTTTAGCTTTACTAGATAAACACCTTTTACTATCTCTGAGCTTTATCGTCTATTAGTGCAACCACTTCTCTAGTTGCACTTTATAACTTACCCATTTTTTCAAAAAACGCTTTATACGCCGCTACTTTCTTATCCAACGATAACGGATAGGCACGTGATGTCGAAGGCAGTCTATATAAGGTTAAACTATTCACATCAGCTTGCTGGTTATTTGTACTCTGCCATTGATAAGGGTAATCCATACTTTGATTGGTTTTTGGATGTTTTGATTTGGCAATTGGCTCGTCTAATAACCCAAGCAGTACCTCGGTCGCCTTGCCCCCTGTTGTGAACAAAGTCTCTACCTTTGGCACTTGCGGCAAGATAACATCTAGATCAACAGGTGTGACTACCGTTAGATTTTTATCTGAAGCATTACCCGTCTCACGGATGGCTTGCTTTACTGTCGGGCAAGACGCAATGCCACGTTCAAACATAAAGTCTCGGATATGCTCAGGGTCAAAGCGTTTTTCATCGCCTACTCTAAAGTAGTCAGTATCGTCAAAAAACACTCGACCATATATCCGCCACATATCATTATAAAAATTGGGATAATGAAAGCTCATTGCCCATTTATCAGCCGTCGGTGGAAAAGTACCCATCATCATGACCGTGGCATTGGGCGGTAAGACAGGCTCAAAGGGGTGAGTTTCAAGCTCTGTGGCTTTGCTATCAGACAATTTAGATTCAGTATCAGGGATTTTTTGAGTGCTTGGTGTTTTTATAGTCATGATATTCTTCATCAGAAAAGCGGTTTTTTTGGTATCATAGCAAGTCTAAACACTACCTCACTTATAATCACGTTATATAGTCAAACTTAGTCGATTTAATCAGTTGACTTAAGATAGCGCGATATCATTTTGCTTAGCCTGAACTGCTTAGGCTTTGTTGGCAGCTGTGAACGCAAATATTGTCATTGCGATAAATGAGCACTGTCGTAAATTAGTTAATTGGCTTGATTGTGAAGGATTTAACTTTACTATCTATGAGCTAAAGATATGGTTAAAGTGCAGTAAGTGTTTGTATCTTTTATACTAATAGCAACCGCAGTAACTGCGCAAGCATCAGACAAGAAACCAAGAGAGTACTTATGAGTGACTTAAACAGCGATTTAAAAATTACGGTAATCGATCATCCACTAGTCCGTCATAAACTCAGCCTTATGCGCGAAAAAGACTGTAGTACTTATAAATTTCGTACATTGACCAAAGAGCTTGCGCGTTTGATGGCTTATGAAGCAAGCCGTGATTTTGAAATCGAAACTTTCCCAATGGAAGGCTGGTGTGGCGAAATCACTGGTGAGCAAATCATCGGTAAGACGGCGACGATCGTACCGATTTTACGCGCAGGTATCGGCATGCTTGATGGGGTGCTCGATCTAATCCCTACTGCTAAGATTTCTGTGGTCGGTCTACAACGTGATGAAGAAACATTGCAGCCAGTACCGTTCTTTGAAAAATTTGTTAGCCACATGGACAAGCGTCCTGCGCTAATCATCGATCCAATGCTAGCCACGGGCGGCTCAATGGTTGCGACTATTGAGATGCTAAAGAAAAACGGCTGTACTAACATTAAAGCATTAGTATTAGTGGCTGCGCCTGAAGGCGTACGCTTGGTAAATGAAGCGCATCCTGACGTGACTATCTATACTGCTGCGTTAGACAGCCATTTAGATGAGCACGGTTACATCATCCCAGGTCTAGGCGATGCTGGTGATAAGATTTTTGGTAAGCAGTTATCGAATAGATAAGTCTCATTAGGGTAAATAAAGCCGTCATCAAAATTATGGCAATAGCAGACAACATCAATAATAAGGATAGATCATGAACGTATTGATTACAGGAGCGAGCGCGGGTTTTGGTAAAGCGTTGGCAGAACGTTTGGTTGCTAACGGCCATCGCGTGGTTGGTTGCGCCAGACGCCTTGATAAACTGAATGCTTTGGCAGAGACTTTAGGTGAGGCTTTTTTACCCGTCGTTATGGATGTGAGTGATACAGCTTCTATCCCGCAAATCATTGCTGACTTGCCTGATGGTTTTAAACAGATCGATGTCTTGGTCAATAATGCAGGATTGGCACTGGGTACAGAGCCTGCTCACAAGGCCAGTCTAGATGACTGGATGCGTATGACTGATACCAACATTAAAGGCTTGATGGCGTTGACTCATGCGGTCTTGCCAGCGATGGTTGAGCGTGACAGTGGCTATGTCATCAATGTCGGCTCAATTGCTGGTAGCTGGCCTTACTTTGGTGGTAACGTTTACGGCGCAACTAAAGCGTTTGTAAAACAGTTCAGCTTAAACTTGCGAGCGGATCTGATTGGCACCCAAGTGCGTGTGACCAATCTTGAACCTGGTAATGTGGCTGGCACTGAGTTTTCAAACGTGCGCTATCACGGTGACGATGACAAAGCTGCCAAGGTGTATGATGGCTTTAAAACCATGACAGGTGAAGATATCGGCGATATTTTGTTATGGCTAATTGAGTCACCTGCTCATATCAACGTTAACCGTCTAGAAGTAATGCCAGTCGCCCAGACCTATAATGGGCTAACGATTGCCAAGCAAAATTAATATTAACTGCTCGGCTAGTTTTAGTGTCAATGTTGATTATCGTATAGGTATTACTTATTCATACAAATTATTAGCGTAGTTCATAAGATCGAAGCAATATAGAGTCATCTATATTGCTTTTTTTTATGTCTTCAATAGCTTGCTCATTGACCAAACGCAAATCCTGAAAGTCCAAAATCAGCACTTCATTACGCAGACGTTCGCTAGTACGTTTATTATGACGTATCGGAAATCCTAAAACTTGCTTACCAGTGATGGTTATCTGATTAATAATTAACCTTGAATTATTCACGGTCAGCCTGTGGGTCAGATTCTGAGTCATTTTCTGAGCACTTATGATCGCCGTTGCCGGATTCACCGTAGTGGTTAATGTCTTAGTCTGTCGTACACTTTTGGGCATATCTCCTGCAAAAAACAATACCTGACCTAATGGTAAATACTGCGCATGGCGTACTAGTTCTTGACGGAACAATGCAGGCATATCTGTGTTAAAACTGTCTTCTGTCTGCTGATAAAACGCGGTGAAGTTACGATGTAAATAACGCCCGAACACCGTAGTATTAATCCATTCCTGATAAACATCGTCTGCCAATAACTGCTTGGTAAAAGCACTGGCATCAATTGTGACATCCTTACTAAAAGTAGCAGACAACATCGACAGTAAAAGCACCTGCGGACTGGTAAAAGTCTGCTGCTGCCATACTTGTGGATATAGGCTACTATCGAGTAATGGCAATGTTGATCTACTCATAAACTTGTATCCTCAACAATCATTTTCAGCCCCTACACGGCATTGGTATAGTCTCACTGTTGACTTTTACCCTTAGCCAAATTCTATGCTATGGTCAGGCGACAGCTTTAATATAGCAGTCTTTTATTCCCGGTATAACTATTTTGTAGCTGTGTATTCTGCCGCAATACTTTCTTAGCTAAGTTGACCGAGACAGCTTGAAAAATCAAAGAGATATCACTCTATGAAAAAAGACCTCATACCCTTTCCTACTCCCTACCAGCTAAAGACCATTACTGTCCAAACAGCTGATGGAACGTTGCTGCCCGTCTCTGTCATCGGCAAAGGTAAACCTGTTATATTAATGCACGCTTTCGGTATGGATGCGAGGCAATTTTTGCCATTTATTTTACCGCTCATTCAGGATTACTGTTTTTACTTGCCGCATTTTAGAGGGTTTGGTTTGGCCAGTAATCAAACGTTGCCAACGTTTGATTTTATTGAGCAATATGCACAAGATACCCAAGATGTGTTTGAATACGTGAGCAAAGAAACTGGCTTTGAGGCTTTCCCTGTTGCCGCGATATCGATGGGAGCATTGGTCATGTGGGCATATTTTCAGCGCTTTGGTACTCAGCGCGTGAGCCATTATCTGAACATTGATCAAGCACCGATTATTCATAATCAGCCAGACTGGCAAGGTGGCGGTGTATTTGGCACACGACAAACCGAATTGTTTGCGCAATTTACACAGCTAATTACCGACACTACTCCTTATCTACAAGCCGAGCAAATGGTTGACTTCCGTCACCTGCCCTATCGATTAAAAGTAAATTTATTAGACATGGAGCGCTCTTTTTCTCTGCTCTCTGTCAATAGTAAACCTTCGCAATTGCTGGTAAAAGCCCTCAGTTATCGGGCACCGCACAAAATCTCATTAATGGAGCATGCGACTTGGCAACACAAACTGCGCTGCCTATCGGCTTATGTTGCGCTGCCCTACGATTACCGCGACGTTTTGCCAACAGTCAATATTCCGACTACCTTACTGATTGGTGCGCGCTCGCAGTTATACAATGCAGAATGGCAACAGCGTTTGACCACTCTGCTGCCCAATGCGCACAGTATTATTTTGCCCACATCAGGGCATGCTGTACCGATGGATGCACCAGTTAGTTTTTATAAAGTATTGAAAGAGTTTCTGAACGCTTAATTATGGGTTTTTAATAATGCACAAAAAAAACGACCTCAACGGGTCGTTTTTTAGGCGCTAAATTCAATCTAAATCATTGGCTAAGTATTAATCATTCAATAGTTTAATCAATTCAAAGCGTGGTATTTCCTTACCATCAACCGTGACCGTCTCAGCGAACATGTCTAATGGGCGAACCCACACGCCATACTCACCGTACAGACAACGATATACCACTAGCGATTCTTCGGTTTCTGAATGCTGCGCCGTATGCAATACTTGATAAAGACTACCTTTATAGTGGCGGTAAATGCCTTGGGGGATGGTTTTAGTCATAGCAAACTCCTACTATTAAAAAATGGCTACTAATCATCGCTTCATAAAAAAGGTCGACAATTACTGCCGACCTCACTTTTAATCATTTTTATAGATTATCTAACCAACCGTCACTTTTGCATAAGCTTTTTTGCCTGCTTGAATTACGACCGTCTGACCTGAGGTTAGACTAAAGCCACCATCAACGACTTCGCCATCTACTTTGACTGCGTTGCGCTTAATCATGTCTTTTGCCGCTGCACTATTTTTAGTCAAACCTGCTTGGTTTAATACCTGTGTGATAAACAAGGCCTCTTGACCTTCTTCAAGCGTTAATGTCACTTCTGGCAAATCAACTGGTAGCTCGCCATCTGCTAAAACGTTACCAGCAGATTTGTGCGCATTTGCCGCTGCATCAGCATCATGGAAGCGCTCGATTAATTCTTCGGCTAAGATACGTTTGATTTCTTGTGGGTTGCGTCCGTCTTTCATTTCACGCATCAAGCTTTCCACTTCTTCCATTGGCTTAAAGCTTAAAAATTCAAAGTAACGATGGATCAGTGTGTCCGGCATAGATAGGATTTTTTGATACATGGTGCCTGGTGCATCATAGATAGCAACATAGTTGCCCAGTGATTTGGACATTTTGTTGACACCATCTAGCCCTTCCAAGATTGGCACAGTGATACAAACTTGCGGCTCTTGGCCATAGCGTCCTTGCAACGTGCGACCCATTAGCAAGTTAAAGGTCTGATCAGTACCGCCAAGCTCAACATCGGCTTTTAGGGCAATAGAATCGTAGCCTTGTACTAGCGGGTAGAGAAACTCATGGATTGAAATGGGCGTTTGTGATGCATAGCGTTTTGAGAAATCATCACGTTCAAGCATACGCGAGACGGTTTGCTGACTGGCAAGCTGAATCATGTCAGCGGCGCTCATGTCATTGAACCACTCAGAGTTAAAGACTACGCGAGTTTTTTCTTTGTCCAAAATTTTAAATACTTGCTCAGCATAAGTCGTTGCATTGGCTTTGATTTGCTCATCAGTCAATGGTGGACGCGTGCTATTTTTGCCAGAAGGGTCACCAATCTTGGCGGTATAATCGCCGATTAGAAAATAAATCTCATGACCCAAATCTTGGAAATGCTTAAGCTTATTGATCAGCACTGTGTGACCTAAATGCAGATCAGGTGCGGTAGGATCAAAGCCAGCCTTGATACGTAGCGGACGATTGAGCTTTAGCTTAGCCACTAAGTCATCTTCAGATAATATCTCTTGCGTACCACGCTGAATAAGGGCCAGTTGTTCTTCTAGGGTGTAAGTTTGATTGGTCATGATGCTCTCTATATATCACTTTAATTGGGATTTTTATGAATGACGGTTACTGGCTCAACACCTTAGGAAGTTTAGAACCTCAAAAGGTCAGAAAAAAATGCTAGAATTTGACGGATATACTAGCGTTTTTTAAGGTAAATTGCCATGACCAACCCCGCATCGATTGCTGATACTGACCATAATGCCCTCGCAGACTTGCTTATGAATAATGGTTTGGATAACAGTTCAGACGATATTGATGATTTGACCTCTGATAATTCGAACTATGCCACCCTAACTGATGCCCTTGAGCAAACCGTGTTTGAAAGTTTCGATGATGGCTTATATATCGGCATGATGTCTGGCACCAGTTTGGACGGTATGGATGCGGTCCTTTGTCAGTTTAATCCTGAGATGAGCAACGAAGACAACACTCAACCGCCGATGCAACTGCTGGCGACCTATAGCCAAGATTTTCCGCCACGTCTGCGTGAAGTACTATTAGCATTATGTCAGCCGAATGGTGTGAATCAACTCGTATCAGAGGCCGATGAACCAAACAGTGAGTTGGATTGGTTCGGCTGGGCAAGTCGCACGTATGCTGAGTTCGCGAGTGAAGTGGTCAATACTTTATTGCAGCAATCAAATACCGATCCTGAGTCAGTGCTAGCGATTGGCTGTCATGGACAAACCGTACGCCATCGCCCGCAGATGGGATTCACGTTGCAACTGGTCGATGCCAATATCATCGCTGAGCGCACAGGCATCAGCGTGGTCAATGATTTCCGACGTCGTGATATGGCCGTTGGTGGTCAAGGCGCGCCTTTAGTACCTGCATTTCATCAGGCATTATTTGCCAATCCCGATAGCACACGTGTGCTATTAAACTTAGGGGGTATTGCGAACATAACGGTCTTGCCAGCCAATGAAAAAGATCAAGTTGTTGGCTACGATACGGGTCCTGCCAACTTATTATTGGATGCGTGGACAGCGTTGCATACTGATAATAGCTATGATGCGAGCGGTGCTTGGGCGCAGTCTGGAACCCTTATTGAACCATTATTACAGCAACTTTTGGCACATCCGTTTTTTGCTCAGTCTCATCCAAAAAGTACAGGCCGTGAGGATTTTAATTTAACTTGGCTGCAGGATGAGCTACAAGCTTTTGAGCAAGCCAATGCTAACATCAGTTATTCAGCTGCCGATGTGCAAGCAACCTTAACTGAACTCACGGCTATCAGTGCCAGTATGCAAATTAATACGTTTATCAGTGATTCCAAAAACAGCTCGGTCTATGTTTGCGGCGGCGGCGCATTGAATGACTATTTAATGGCACGCCTGCAAGTACACCTACCCCATTGCACAGTAAAAACCACTGAACATTTAGGGCTTGCGCCAACGTGGGTCGAGGCCGTTGCTTTTGCATGGTTGGCCAGACAAACATTGATGGGTGAAACTGGTAATTTATCAGCGGTAACTGGTGCAAATAAAGGCGTGGTATTGGGTCAAGTATGTTTTGCCTGACCAGTTAAATTTTAGTTTACATACGTGCACCTATGTGTTTTATAATGACTTTTGAAACGCCATCCTCTTAGGACCTGTAAGTATAGGATATATCGCATGAGCCAGAATAGTAGTTCACCTATCGACCAAGCCACCACTGATGACACAAATAATATGACTGCAGCACCTGTACATAAATCGCGTCAAAAACCACCTCACTACGAGCGTTCTGATGATACGCGTGTGGTAGTCACAGGTATGGGCGCCATTACGCCGCTCGGTCTAGACGTCGATAGCTCATGGACCAAATTGCTCAATGGCGAGAGTGGTATTTCACCGATTACGCATTTCGATGCCACCGGCTACCGTGCGCAAATCGCAGGCGTGATCAAAGACTTTGATGCCAAGCAATATATGAATGCCAAAGATGCGCGTCGCTATGATGAGTTCATGCATTATGGGGTTGCCGCTTCGGCAATGGCCCTAAAGCACGCTGGTTTTATCGATGAAGTCAGTGCTGCTGATGCGCCTGTACAAGGTGTTGACCAAGATCGCTTTGGTATTATTTTAGGTTCAGGTATTGGCGGTATCCAAACGATTGAAAACAGCCGTGATACCCTACACGAAAAAGGCGCGGGCAAAGTCTCACCTTTTATTATCCCAGGCTCTATCGTTAATATGGCCGCTGGACTGGTAGCAATTAAGCATAAGTTAAAAGGCCCAAACCTTGCGACATCGACGGCTTGTACCACGGCGACTCATGCTATGGGTCTTGCTGCTCGTTTAATTGCTTACGGTGATGCTGACGTTATGTTGGCAGGCGGTAGTGAAAAAGGCTCTAGCCCACTTGGTATTGCTGGCTTTAGTGCTATGCATGCACTCTCTACCCGCAATGACGAGCCAACCAAAGCTTCACGTCCATTTGATAAAGGTCGTGACGGGTTTGTCCTTGGTGATGGTGCTGGCGTAGTGGTATTAGAAAGCCTTGCTCATGCCAAAGCACGCGGTGCAACGATATTGGCAGAGTTAGTCGGTTTTGGTATGAGTGATGACGCCAGTCATATTACTGCACCACCAGAAGACGGTAGCGGTGCGGCAAGAGCGATGCAAAATGCACTAAACGACGCTGGTATCGAGTCATCAAGCGTCGGCTATGTCAACGCTCACGGAACCAGTACCCCTGCGGGTGACGTGGCTGAATCTATTGCTATCGAAACTGTGTTCTCTCCTGTGAAAGACAGTATCTTAGTTAGCTCAACCAAATCGATGACCGGTCACTTACTTGGTGCTGCTGGCGGAGTTGAAGCTATCTTTACAGTATTAGCCCTACAGCATCAGCATGTACCACCTACGATTAATCTAGATGATGTCGAGGACAACTGTAACCTTGATTATGTGGCTAATCAATCACGCAAAGTTGATAACTTGCAGTACGCAGTATCCAACAGCTTTGGCTTTGGTGGTACCAATGGCTCATTGGTATTTGCTCGCTGGCCTGTCAGTCAATAATAGCTACCCATCTACAGCGCAGCGCATGGTAATGAGTGCGTTGTAACGTTGGTGTCAGATTTGCTACGTTTGTCCACTTGCAGCCCCTTATCGTACTTGCGTATGATAAGGGGTAATTTTTGGAACATTTATGGAAGATACCATGTCAAGCTACTCATTTTCCCATCAGTTTTATCAACGCTGGACGTGTGCACCTGAGCCAGTACGCGCAGCGATTACCCAAGAACTAAAAGATATCACTACTCTACTGCAATCTGATACCTCATTTGAAGACTTCACTTTTAACACCCATGATTTAGATGCGCATGTAGACGAGCTATATGACAATTACAATGCAGAGCAAGCCATTGCTAAAGCAATCACGGACAAACAAGAGCAAGAAGACGCAGCAGCTGCAAAACAAAAACTAGAAGACGAGCAGAGGAAAAAAGAAGCAGAAGAAGCCACACGCAAGGCAGAAGCGACTCAAAAAGAACAAGAAAAAAATACGCAGTCAGCGTTAGAGAAAGACAACGAACTGGCTGCTACCGACGTAGCTAAAGTAAACACAGATAAAGTCGTGGCAGATAATGCCGTTACTGACGATTTTGTTACTGATAATTCTAGCGCAAAGACTGAAAAAAATGCATCAGAAGCAAAAAATACTGAAGGCAATGCTAGCGATAATAAAAGTGCTGATAACAAAACCATTAGCGAACAGGCACATGCGCTTAGTGATAACCACATTAAAGATATTAATAATAAAGCCAGTGCAGCGATTAATTTGGCCTTAAAAGACGCGAAGCTAGATGCAACACATCAACAGCTAATCCGCGAGCTAGAAACACAGGTCGATGACTATCTAAGTGAGCAAATGATGCTAATGTCTGAAAACCTAAAGTCTTGGCTACGTGCTGAGGTCACTCAACACTTTAGCGAGCAGAGTGATTCAACTACTAATAACGAAGCTGCTAAGAAAAATATTCACTAATAGTGATTGTTTTTCAGTGTTAGACGTATATTTAGAAACAGCCGCTCAGTACTAAGTACTAAATAATGAACACTAAAAAGCCCCGTAAATAATTTACGGGGCTTTTTAGTACTTTTAGTTAATGTTTTGAGCTTGGTATTAAATAGCTTTAGTACGTTCAGTCAACCATTCAAGCGCTGCACCTTCAACACGATCTTTTAGCTCTGCGAAGACTTGGCTATGATAGTCATTTAGCCAATCAATCTCGGTTTGATCCAACAGTGACGGCTCAATCAGACGCGTATCGATTGGGCAGTAAGTGATGGTCTCAAAGTTCAAGAAATCACCAAACTCTGTCTCAGTAGGCTTGGCAACTGGCGTATTCACTACCAAGTTCTCGATACGAATACCCCATTTGCCTTCGCGGTATAGACCTGGCTCATTACTAGAAATCATACCTTCTTTCATCGCACGCTCTTTTGGTGTGCTAGCGCTATAAGCGATGACTTGTGGGCCTTCGTGTACGTTTAAGAAATAACCAACGCCGTGACCCGTACCATGACCATAGTCCATCTGTGCTTGCCACAATGGCGCACGGCAAATAGCATCGATCAATGGTGAGGCGATACCATCAGGGAAATGAGCACGAGCTAGCGCAATGTGGGCTTTTAGCACAGTAGTAAAGTCGCGTTTATGCTCGGCAGTGACTTGTCCAATACCGACTACGCGGGTGATATCAGTCGTACCGTTTTGATATTGTGCGCCTGAGTCAATCAGTAGCAATCCGCCTTTGCCCTCGGCCACATCAAGGTAGCTGAATTTTTCTGGCGTTGCGCGGTAATGTGGCAACGCACCATTTTCGTTAAAGCCTGCGATGGTCGGGAAGCTTGGCGAGACATAATGCGGCTGACGACTGCGCACATCTATCAGCATGCTATCAACATCTAGTTCACTTAAACGCTCACCTGCTGCTAGACGCTGCTCAAATGTGGCAAAAAACTCAGCCAAAGCAGCACCATCTTGACGCATCGCTTCACGCACATGATCGATATCTGCATCTGACTTTACAGATTTGAGTAATGTACTAGGTGCCATTTGCTCAATAAAACCAACATCGTCTGCCATTTTTGAGAGTGTACCTACTGCGACTTTGCTCGGATCTAACAATAATAAATCGTCTGGCGTTAATGCACTCAATGCCTCTTGCACAGCAGAATAACCAGCCAATGTGATACCGCTGTCTTTTAGGCTCTTTGCAATATCTTCGCTTACTTTATCAGTATCAACAAACAACGTTGCTTTGTCGGCGTCAATCAACATGTGTGACAAGAATACCGGATTATAATCAACATCCGCACCGCGCAAGTTCGTCAACCAAGCGATATCGTCTAAGCTTGAAAGTAAATGATGGGTCGCACCTGCTTCTGCCATGCCTTCGCGTACTGCAGCTAGCTTTGAGGTGGCAGACTGAGCAAGGAACTGCTCATCATGAGCGTATAATTTGGCCGCTGGTAGTGCTGGGCGATCTGTCCAAATCTCTTTCAGCACATCACGCTCAGTGATCAAAGTAATATCATTGGCATCAAAAGCATTTAACAGGCGATCTTGCTCAGCGATAGATAACACATTGCCATCTACTGCTACGCTATCCCCTTCTTGCAAATGCTCAGCTAGCCAGTCGATATGATTTGGCTGACCTGACGCAAGCTTTTCTAAAGTAATACCTGTGCCTTCTAACTGTTCGGCAGCATGTACCCAATAACGGCTATCCGTCCATAGACCTGCAAAGTCAGCAGTCACAACCAGCGTGCCGACAGAACCGGTAAACCCTGATAGCCATAAGCGTGCTTGCCAGTATTCTGGTAGGTATTCAGATAAATGTGGATCAGCAGAAGGTACGATAATTGCGGTGAGATCTTGCGCGGCTAAAGTGCTACGTAAATTAGCAATACGTTCGTGAATGGCTTGTTTATTCATTGAATGTGTCCTTATAGAGGTTATAAAAATATGATAATGGAGCGATTATTTACAATCGTCTTGTTCTAATAGTCGTCTTGTTTGAGTTGTTGATACCGCTTTAGTTTTAATAAGATATTTATCATTGATAGCAATTGTTCAAGCAAACAGTCTACTTATTTAACTATCTAATTATGTTTGTTTGGGTAATTACTTCTACCTATTGAGAGTATAAAATTGAATTAATATAGGCTTGTAAAACGCTGTACTGCTGTTTATGGTGAGCTATCATGAGATGTTTGGGCAGATAGTAAGCTTTCAATGGCTTGTGCCAAATATCTCATCAACTAAAACAATAAAACGTGCTACCAGTAATGGTAACACGTCTCATCATATGTCACTTGTGCTGTTGTTAATCATAAATGTACATCAGACTATCTTATTGCTTAGCCAATTGTTTCTCACGCTCGCTTTCTTTAAGCATCTTATTAATAGGTTTTGCTAGTATCAATAATAGTACAGCAGTAACCACCAAGAAGATGGTCATGGTGGTAAATAGACCTGGTAAGCCTTCGATTTTGTCAGCAGATACATGCCCACCAAAGAAGGCGGCAACCAAGTTACCCATAGCGATAGAAGCAAAGAATAGCCCCATCATTTGGCCTTGCATACCTTCTGGCGCCAATTTAGTCATTGCAGACAAACCAACTGGGCTTAATGCTAACTCACCTAGCGTCAATAATAATAAACTACCTACCAACCATAGCGGCGATGCCAAGCCAGCACCAGGTGCTAAAATGCTTTTTGAAGCAAAAATCATCAAGGCAAAACCTGCGGCTGCCAGTAGCATACCGAGTGCAAACTTAGCCATACTGCTAGGCTCAAGACCGCGGTTACCAAGCTTGACCCAAATAATACTAACGATAGGTGCCAATATTAAAATAAATAGTGGGTTTAATGACTGGAACCAAATACTTGGTATCTCAAAACCTAAAACGTTCAGATCAGTATAACGATCGGCAAATAAGTTAAAAGACGTTGGCTGCTGCTCAAAACTTGACCAGAACAGCGTCGAGCCAATGATTAAGACAAAGCAAATTAACAAGCGTAGTTTGTCCGTCTTATCTAATCGCGGTGAGATAAACATAATGGCAAAATACAAGATGACGACCGCAGCAATGATATAGGTCATATACTCTGCAACCATCTCAGGATTGAACGATATCATGCCAGTAGACACTAATAGCACTGCGGCTATTAGCAAGGTGACAAAACCACCAACCCAGCGACCGATGTTTTTGTAATGGTCATTAGATTTTTCCCACTCAGCAGAAATACCTTTGGCACGTGCATAACGTGTTAAGTTCTTTTGCGCGAAAAAACGATAGATCAGTAATGAGACCAGCATACCCAATCCGCCAACGCCAAAACCGACATGCCACATGCCTTTTTCTTTGAATACGCCGACGATAAGTGCTGCCAATAACGCACCGATGTTAATACCCATATAAAACAAGGTAAAACCGCCATCACGGCGAGAGTCGCCTTTGGGGTACAAGGCGCCAACCATCACTGAGATACAGGTTTTAAATAACCCTGAGCCCAAGACAATACAGATTAAACCAACAAAGAACAGCGTCATGCCAAACATCGCTGAGAGCGCGATACACAAGTGTCCAAGGGCAATAATAATACTACCCCACCACAACGCCCGCTCTTGACCTAGCCAGTTATCTGCTAACCAACCACCTGGTACTGCTGCTAAGTATAACGAACCCGCAAAAATACCATAAATAGCAGAAGCGGTGACTTCATCGAAGCCAAAACCGCCACTGCTCACTGTTGCCACCATAAATAGAACTAATAGTGGACGGATACTATAATAGGAGAATCGCTCCCACATTTCGGTAAAAAACAATGAGCGTAAGGGCGCAGGATGTCCCATAAAGCCATTGTCTAGTGCTTCTAGCTCTGCTGCACTAGCCCCCGATTTTGTTTCTGTGCCCATAACTTTATTCCTTTAAAGATCATATTTGTAATGACCAAACCCCTGATTATCCAGATGGACGGTCATATAGGCGGAACATTGTTTCACTTGGTTATAATCAAGTAAAGAAAAAATTGGTCAAAAATTACACAAATACCTATAAAAAAAGCCCGCTCTCAATAGTTGAGAACGGACTCTTTTTATAGGTATCTAAGACAGTAATATTATGCTTATAGCACTGTTGATACAGACTTCATAATGCAGCTCATTTAACAATCGAGTGGCACTATTTTAAATCATTTATATAATCATACTACAGCTTACTGTGCTGCGGCCTCATCAGTAGCGTCGCTAGCATTCCCAGCATCTAAGTCACCATCCGCTTGCTCAGCTGTCAAATCAGCATCGGCAACAGCGGCTTGGCTTACAGTACCAGAGGCCGTTGCGGTACCAGCTTCTGCGGTGACAACTGCACTATCTGCATCTGCCGCTGGTGTTACGGTTGCACCTGCTGCAGTATCAGGTGCTGCAGCATCTGATGCTTCTTCTGTCGTTGCAGCTTCTGCATCGGCTGGAGCCGCTTCTTCTTCAGTAGCAGTAGCTTCTGCCTCATCTGCCGCAGCTGATGCTTCAGTTGTCTCAGCAGTGATATGCTCGCCTGCTGGACGCAAAAATGCAGAAACACCAATAAGTAAGACAATACCTAAGAACATGGCAATGCCACCTAAAGCGAATAACAGCTCTTTTTTTGGATTGTTATTAACGATACCTTCTGACATACCTTATCCACCTTGCACAAAATATTTGAAATATTGACCTATTATATCGCAATTTATACTGATTTGTGAAAACCCTTAAGTATTTAAAGGGTTTATTATCCACAATTTAACTATTCGTTTTTGGTACTTGTGACAGCTAATTACTTAATCAGTTATCTATTATTCTCTATCCACTCACCTCACATAACAATACTACTTAACCAAACGTACTGGAGTCTTCGGACGTTTACCCAAATAGCTAAGTATCAGCAGCAGTGTCATGATAAACAAAATAGGATATTGACCAAAGCGCATAAATGGCGTATTACCAACTCGTGCCTGAATATCACCGCGTAATACAGTACGTTCAAACTGCGGTGCACGCTCTACGATACGACCTTTATGGTCAATGATAGCTGTCACACCTGTGTTAGTTGCACGCATAAACCAGCGACCGTTCTCTAATGCGCGCATCTGTACCATCTGTAGATGCTGTAATGGGCCTGCTGACGTACCAAACCAAGCATCGTTTGAGATGGTCAATAAGAAGTCCGTACCAATCGCATTTTTGCGCGTGGTATCTGGATACGCCACTTCGTAACAGATGGCTGCACCTAAATTATGCCCTCGCACACGTAGCGGTGACTGCTGATCACTACCACGACTATAGCTCATAATGTCTTGGCTGCCTGCTAGATTAGGTAGAATATCGAGCACGCCTTGGAATGGAATATATTCCCCAAATGGCACCAGACGTTGCTTTTTATACAGCCCCTCTGCCTGTGCCCCTAGCGCAACCACGCTATTATAAAATGGCGGATATTTATCTGTACTGGCATCAAACGCTGCTTCGTCCTTATAAGGAATACCTGTCACCCATGTCGTGTCAGTCTCTTTGGCCATCGCGACCATTTCACTGATAAAACCAACAGCTTCTGTCTGAAACATAGGAATCGACGATTCAGGCCACAGCACGATGTCACGTCCCCACTCATCACGAGTCAACGTTGCATAGATTTTTAGCGTCTCAATCTGATACTCAGTGAGCCATTTTAGGTCTTGCGGGATATTACCCTGAATCAAAGATACCGATAGATCAGGAGTGCCTTTTGGTTTGGTCCATTGCGGATTGATCAACCATAGCGCGCTACTAATGACTAGCAATGCTATGGATGGAATCATATAACCACCGCGACGACGCAATAGTTCAACAATACTGGCAGCCAATAATACCGCTACGAAAGAAACCGCAAAGACGCCAGCCACAGGCGCGAGCGACGACAACCAGTACTGCTCAGTAAACGCATAACCAACGAATAGCCAAGGAAAACCAGTAAATAGCCACGTTTTCATCCACTCTTGGAGTATCCACAGGGCGGCAAAAGATAACGGCTGCTTGCCGACCACACGATTAAAGATGAGCGCCAAAAAGCCATGGAACAAGCCCATGCCTAGACCCATGAGCGCAATCATAATCAGCGCAAGCCATGCGGGCGTATCGCCATAAACATGTATCGAGGTATATAGCCAAAACGCGCCAACACACCACAGTCCCGTACCGTAGGCTTGACCAATTAGAAAGGCACGGCGACCTGTCATCGCTGGTACCAATAACGCGTACAAAATAGCAGGCGATACCAAGGCAACTGGCCAAATACCATAAGGCGCGAGCGCGAGTATAAAAGCTGCCCCTGCCAGCCAAGCTATTAGTACCGTCAACCCCATATGTAAACCTTTTGGCTTATCGGGGTTCAGACGTTTTTGCAAATCAACAGTAGACAGACGCATAGCAGTTATCCAAAACCATATTTTCTAAAATTTCTCAGCTAAGCGATGAGATAACACTCACGCAAAACCTGACTGCATAATGCTTTATGCAGGGCCACAAATAAAACCCACCCATGATACCAGTCAAAACCTACAAGTGGGTAAATTTGCGTAGCTAAAACCTCATTCTAAAGACCAAAAGGCAGAAAGCAAAAAACACGATTTTTCATCGTGTTTTTTATTGAATTTGCTAACAAGTTTTATTCATTGACCAACTATCGTGACACTATAAGCAAGCTAGTGACTGCCTATCAATATCTGTTGCTCGGCATTGGTTTTGGTCAGCTCTAGATTTTGGATAAATCGCCCTTCTACGTCAATAATAGTAATTTTCCAATCATCTATCACGACGCTCTCGCCTTCTAAATCACCAACGAAGCCAAGCGCTTGCATGACCAAACCGCCCATCGTATCGACATCGGTATCGTCAAAACGACTACCTAGCTCATCATTACAGTCTTCAATTACTGTAGACGCTTGGACACGCCATGTGTTTGGCTTTTCTGGATCAGGGACGATGTTATTGATATCGCTGTCTTCATCAAAGTCATCATGCTCATCGACGATGTCGCCAACGATCTCTTCCAACAAATCTTCCATGGTGACTACACCACCGAAGTTACCAAACTCATCAACGACAATCGCCATATGTACTTGGGTACGCTGCAATGAGCGTAGCAAGGTATCAGAACGAGCCGTTTCACTGATATATAACGGCTGGCGCACCAAGTCTCTAAGACGCTTACTGTCAATTTTGTCTTCTTGGTTGCGAACCATATGTACCAGAATCGGAATCAAGTCTTTTGCCAATAAGATACCGATGACGGCATCATCATCTTGACTGTCAAAAACAGGATAGCGCGAATGGGTGGTCTCAAGAATGATGTCCATCACTTCAGCAAGGCTGGTGCTCTCGTGCAGACCAATCACTTGTGGACGCGGTGTCATGATTTCGCGGACTTGTGTCGCAGGCAAATCTAGCACGCCTTCTAACATATCGACAGTATCAGGCTCTAAAAACTGGCGCGAGTCTTGTACCAGACGAATCAATTCATCACGGGTTTCGGGGGCGGTCGATAGCCAGCGTTTTAAGCCGCGCATCGACCAACTACTCGGGCTGGGAGTGTCGTCAGACATGGTGGTGTGATTTAACCTCTTTAGTTAATAAAAATTAGAATAGTATTCAATAGAAAAATGAACAATACTCAATAAAAAAACAAGTAGAGCCTAGATGGGGATAAAAGTAGCAAATAAAACAGCTGGTTTGTTATTAATTAATGGATGAATAACAAATTTGCTAGTACAAATTAGCTTCACTTTATCGCAAGGCTCACCGACATTCAACGACAAATTCACTCAAATTGTATTGTCAGCGTGTTATAAACTTTGCTATGGTCAAAGCCTTTATTTATCAAAGCAAACCCTATGTCGCTACGTTCCGTTTTTTCTCGCTTACTCTCGTCGCGTTCACGCAGTCGACTGTCAGACAAACGTGGCTTAGAGAGCCGTGGTTTAGAGAGTCTTGACTTAAAACACAAAACATTAGAACGTAAACACCCAAAGCCTACATGGCACCAGCGTCTTGTGACTTTTCTAATTGCCGTTACGTTATTGTTATCAGCGCTATGGCTGTTACTCGCGATTTGGTATCAGTATGGCGTCAGCTCAGTATTGTCTTGGCTTGCGACAATAGCGATTGTAGGTATATTAGCTGCGCTGCTAAGTACACGTTATTGGGATACTGTCACAAGAATATTGCAAAGTGACTCATTGTCTAATAAGAAATCAATTAGCAAAAATACAGCAACCAAGCTGCTTATCGGCGTATATGGCGCTGTTTGGCTGGTAGGTCTAGGTTGGTTTTTTTCTATCGAACCGAAACAAGATCGAGAATGGATGGCTGAGGTCGACCAACGGGTCTCTTATGAACGCGATGCGACCAACCCTGATTTGATTACCTTAACCAATGTTCGTAACTTTGATTGGCAAACTGAAGAAGACGCCACCGAGCACTGGGATACCCGTACGATTGATTTGTCTAAACTCTCTGGCGTTGATGTGACCAATTCTTATTGGATGGGGCCATTAATTGCTCATACCTTAGTTAGCTTTCGATTTGAAGATGATAGGCCACTTGCCTTCTCATTTGAGATTCGTAAAGAAGACGGAGAGTCTTTTTCAGCGCTGGCTGGATTTTTTCGACGTTATGAGCTGAGCCTGATTGCCGCAGAAGAGCGCGACATTATTTACACCCGTAGCAACGCGCGTGGCGAGCAGGTTTATCTGTTTCCTATTAGCAACTTGCAACAGCATGAAGTGAGGTCGCTATTTGAATCTTATCTGACTGCGGCTGATGATTTGAACGCTAAACCTGCTTGGTACAATACATTGATTAGCAACTGTACCAATATCATCTTTTATATGGCGCGTATTGTTAGTGGCGATCGTTTGCCATGGGATTATCGAATTTGGGTGTCTGGGTGGTTACCGAACTATCTATACGATGTAGGCATGTTGGATGCGGCGCCAGAAAAGGACAACCAGCCTTGGTCAATGAACACGTGGTATGAGCGCACTCATATCAACCCAAAAGCAAAGGGTTTCGATAATCAAGTCAACTCACAGTCTGATATCGATAGAGATAAAAACAGCCGTAAATTCTCACAGCAGATTCGTCAAGATATTCCGATACCAGCATTGGCTAACTCGCAAGCCAGTGCTGAAGCAAAAGCCAAATATACTGCTCAGGCATCTGACTAACTGTAGACTAAGGATTAACCCAGTTAATCACCCGCGTCTCCATTTCTTCATCAGACATACCGATTTCAGTGACACAGCGACCAGCGACGCCTACGTTGGCAGCGCGCATTTGTTGTTGTGTCACCACAGCATCTCCAGTCAATAGTAAATGCCAACTTGGTAAGCCCTGCCCTTGATACAAACGCTTATAAGCGCAGTGCGATGGTAGCCACATCATATTGGGCAAGTTATCCATAGTCAGCTGAATACAGTCTGGCACGTGCTCCTGACGCGTTGCATAGTGACTGCAATATCCTGTCGCACAGTCCATCAACTGGCAGGTGACATCAGTATATTCGACCAGCTCCTCATCCACATTGCCACTTTCATCTTCATCGATGTACTTAATCAAGCAGCAACTGCCGCAACCATCGCACAACGCTTCCCACTCGCTATGGTTTAGTTCTGTTAACGCAAATCGCGACCAGAATTGCGGACGTAGTGGCTCAGACTCATACTTAGAGTCAGCATCAGCAGAATCGCTATCGGCACTATCAGGGAACAAACTTACTGATTGCTCAGGCTTGGCCGCTGCATCGAGACCTAAGTTCAAGTTAGATTGGTCATTATTTTTGTTTAACAAATTTATAGTCATAAAGTCGCAGTAGCATTTTGATAAAGAGCGTTACAGTATTATAGCTGTTTTTGCTAGACATGGGCGTTAAGGTAGTACGAGTTAGAAAAACGAACCATCACAATGACGAATAATTAAAACTCACAACATAAAAAAAGGACAATAATATGTCAATTAAGACGTTTGAATTAATCAGTACTACCGAGAATGGTGTAGAACTTATCAGTTATGTAGCACTACCAGAAAACGCTTCAGATGAAAATCCAGCAGCAGGTATCTTGGTTGCACCAGAATGGTGGGGCGTGGTCGATCATCCAAAATCAGTGGTTGAGCGCTTGGCAGAGGCAGGTTATGCGGCTGTCGCTATGGACGTTTACGGTGAAGGCAAACTAACTACCGATGCGGCAATGGCAAATATGTGGATGGAGCAAGTACTGGCCGATCAAGACATGCTAATGGCACGCTGCCGCTTGATTTTGAATGATTTCAGCGATCAGTTATCAGTCGATGGTGACAACCTAGGCGCAATCGGTTACTGCTTCGGCGGTAAAGTCGTACTAGATATGGCTCGCGAAGGCATGCCGCTAAAAGCGGTTGCTACGTTCCATGGTAACCCAACCCCAAAACAGCCAGCAGACAAAAACTTTGCAGCAAAAGTGTTGGTTGCTCATGGTCGTGACGACTCAATGGTATCAATGGATGCTATCGAAGGTCTAAAATCAGAGCTAGATGCAGCCGATGTTGATTACACTATCGACGTTTATGACAATGCCAAACATGGCTTTACCAATCCGCATGCCGATGAGCGTGCAGCCAAAAATGAAGTAGATCTTGGTTACAATGAAGCCGCTGCTAAACAAAGCTGGGAAAACATGCTTGAGTTTATGAAAGCCAATTTGGCATAAAAAAGATCTGGTATAAAACTCATCAAGAAGGGTAGCTTAATTATTAAGCTGCCCTTTTATTTTGAGTGTGATTCTAGTATTTGTCTTTTAGCCCAGTAATCAGAGTAGTCTTGTGCTTCTTATCAAATCACGTCATTATCACTTTACTATAAACTGGATTGAGTGACGAAGATGTTGTATCTAATGGTGACCCAGTTGGGCTGGCTGGCTTTTACGATTCTATTGATCGTGGTGGTCGCTTTGTATACTAGGATAGCTCGAAAAATCGAGCATCTACGCCGCGATGTGACGACGCTGCAAGCTGAGCTTGAGCAGCAAAGACATCGTAGTATGACACCTCCGTCTGCACCTTTCGTCGATGG
This sequence comes from uncultured Psychrobacter sp., assembly GCA_913061175.1. Lineage (GTDB taxonomy): Bacteria > Pseudomonadota > Gammaproteobacteria > Pseudomonadales > Moraxellaceae > Psychrobacter. The sequence goes on along the minus strand of CAJXUF010000008.1, from coordinate 7,415 downwards.
AAGCAATTATGCGCGCAACACTGCTATTGACGATAATGATCTTAAAAACAATGTTTCTAAAGACAATATTCCTAAAGACAGTGACGCTAAAGACCATGATGCTAAAGAAATAGCTTTTGACTCACAACACTCTTCTCCAGATAATCAGCTGCCTGTATCACCACCGCTTCCTACCATTGCTTCAAACTCAACCACACATGCAGCATCAAACGTCTATGACGATAAACCTGTAGACGATAACGCCTCGATAAATACGAAAAATACGGCGCCGATTGGGCCAGATGAACGCTCATTACCTATTGTGACCTCACTGATTCATTCAATCAAAAACTGGTTTTTCGGTGGCAACTTGGTCGTGCGAGTCGGCGTATTGGTACTATTAATAGGTGTTGTACTCCTACTTCGCTTACTCAGCGAATATATCGAGATTTCGATTGCCACAAAGCTGATAGCAGTTGGCGTTACAGGGTTAGCATTGGCAGCACTTGGGTTAAAGCTGACTGCAAAACGCTTTTCATATGGGATTACGCTACAGGGCGCAGGCTTAGCGATTGCCTATCTAAGCACCTTTTTCGCTTACAGTGTTTATGAAATCATTCCTAGTATCCCAAGCTTTATCGGGCTTGGGTTATTGTCTGCCATTACCATTGCTCTCGCCGTACGTCAAAACGCCTTCCCATTAGCATTATTGGCATTATCTGGTGGGTTTTTTGCACCGATTTTGACCAGTGAAGATACTGGCAGCTTGGTTACCTTATTCAGCTATTATCTACTGCTAAACGTCACGATTGCTGTTATTGCTCATTATCGACCGTGGAAGATACTTAATCTATTCGGTGTGACTATGACATTTGGCTTGGCATACTATTGGGGTATTAGCGAAAACCTGAGCGCCGTCATTGAAACGCAGCGCTGGTCCTTGGTAGCCTTAGTAACCTTACACTGGCTGCTATACTTATTTGTCGTCATTCGTTATGCGCAGCAAATCATTACCTATAATGCGCTAAATGAAAAAGACCTCAGTCATGCTGACAATACAGATGACACAAAACACTTGGACAGAGCCCTTGTAGGCAGCTCCTATGTATTCCCCATTGATACGGGTTTACTGTTTTCAGTACCGCTACTGGCCTTTGGTTTATTTTCTGCCTTACTAAACGACATCTCTAACGCCCTCACCATTACCAGTGCCATTTTGGCTACGGTTTATCTTGGGATAGGCTGGTTGTTCATCCAGCGCAGTAGACGCTATGCTTTAATCACCGAAGGCATGCTGGCATTAGGGTTAGGGTTCTTTGCTCTCGTTATTCCGCTGGCGCTAGATGCTGAATGGATTGCTTTTGGTTGGTCAGTACAAGGATTGGCGCTAGTATGGTTTGGGCGACGCTCGTTGCGGTCTTGGTCTGTATTATTCGGCTTGCTATTACAGCTCGTCAGTATTGGTATGCTAGTGACGACAGCGATATTCTCTATCGAAGACTATCCCGTTTTAGCCTTTAGTATTTCAGCGCTCAGTTATCTAGCGACCGTCTTTATATTACGCGCTAGCAACTCCCCTGCTGTGCAGCTTAATAGCTTAGATAGTAGTAATAACCTTAATAGCCTTAACAATAAAGGCACTACAACATCCTCAGTCCTACAATCACAAACATTGGACGGCACATCAGATGTATTGACCAGCTATGCCCGTGCGCTGGGTGTCAGCACGCAAGCTGCACAGCAATGGCTGACCCCTATCGATAGTCAGGGCCGAGTATTCAAATTCATTTGGCACAGCCCTAGATTCATCAAATTTCTAACATTGACCGCGATGGCTTGGATGCTACAAGTACTGATGCTTGATTTGCATCATTGGTTTGATATCTGGCAATCAAGCACGACTGTAATTGCACTGGCAGCACTTATGAGCTTGATCGCTTATTGGGTTATCGATCGTTATCGTCCGTGGGAGGAAATTAGACAGCTTAGTCATGGATTATTAGCCTTGTTCTACTTCATGCTAATACTACAACTGCCACAAAAATTTGAGCGCAATCTAACATGGGCAACAGCGGAATGGTTGGTATTCGTAGGCTTAATAATCGGCTGGTTAGTCATGGGGCAGCTATGGCTAAAAACATGGTCTGATACATGGTCTGATAACAAAAATACCTCACCTTATACTGATGCAAGCTGGCTAGGTACAGGCATCCTACTTATTGCTGCCGCTGCGCATTATGGCCTACCAGACTCTGATGGCGTAATGGCTTTATTGTTTTCAGCGGTACTTATATTATTTGGATTATGGTTCAATCGTCGTTATACGAGACAAAATGTAGAAAACACCTCAACTAATAAAGTTTCAGAACACGGTCTACTGTATTGGTTTGATTGGAAACAGGCATTATTAGGATGCGCTGCCATCTTTGCTCCCATTGCTTTACTATGGGTTGTTCTGACCAATTGGTCTTATGACGGTGTGATTTGGAGAATGTCTTATTTTCCATTATTTAACCTATATGACACCACATCTTGGCTGACATTATCGGTTGGTTTTAGTCTGTATTACATCAGCCAACGCCGTCGCAATGATACCGTTATCGAGTCGAGTACAGCTGCCAAATCTAAGCGCGTATTCACCGCTGAGAACCTGCTAATCATATTGGGACTGATCAGCTTTTGGTTCATCTCCAGCATGTTAGTCAGAACGCTACACGCCTTTATCGGCACACCACTTTGGGACGGTGCTCAGGGCGGTGCATGGAGTAGCGAGCAAGTACAAACAGGATTGACGATTTTGTGGACGCTCTTGGCATTGGTCGCCACCATCATGGCGAGTCGCTACTGGCAACGCGCGCTTTGGTTTATGGGTATTGGATTGTTAGGTATCGTCGTCCTCAAACTGGTCTTAGTCGATTTGTCACAGACTGAGGCAATTTGGCGAGTGATATCCTTCCTTGGCGCAGGCAGTTTAATACTATTAATTGGTTACCTTGCCCCATTACCACCAGCACATGAAGAAACAGAAAACCACAATCAAGCGTAATGACTAAGCTGGTTGGGTGAAATTGTACCGTGAGCAAGGTGGTTCTGTAGTAAACTGGACACCATTAGAAAGTAAACGTTGATTGTTTTACTTTTAGCATTTTTTATAAAAGGTTATGAAAGCAGATGGATAAGAGAGCAAGTATTCAGTGGTTCCCTGGGCATATGAACAAAGCCCGTAACGAAATCAAAGAAGTCATGCCGCAGATGGATTTGGTCATCGAGGTCATCGATGCGCGTATTCCATATAGTAGTGAAAACCCAATGGTCGCAGCACTGCGCGGCGAAAAACCTGTTATCAAAATCCTGAACAAAGCTGACCTTGCCGATCCTGAGTTGACTCAAGCATGGATGGATTATCTCGAACAGCAAGATGGGGTCAAAGCCATTGCTTGCGATACTGAAAAAGCCAATGATGTAAAACGCATCATCGCCATCTGTAAGCATCTCGTACCCAATAAAGTCGGGACTGGTCGCCAAATCAAAGCGATGATCATGGGTATCCCAAACGTTGGCAAATCAACGCTGATCAATACGCTAGCAGGACGCGCTGTGGCAAAGACAGGCGACGAGCCAGCCGTGACCAAATCGCAACAGCTGATTAAGCTTGACGATGACATCATGCTCTATGACACGCCTGGTATGCTATGGCCAAAAGTTGAAAACGAAAACTCAGGTTATCGTTTAGCAGCGACAGGCGGTATCCGCGATACTGCTTTTGATTTCGCTGATGTGGCAAGCTATACCGCTGAGTACCTAATGCAAGCCTATCCTGAGCTGCTAAAAACCCGCTATAAAATTGAAGAGCTGCCAAAGACCGACTGGGAGTTTTTTGAAGTGGCTGGACGTAATCGCGGCTGTGTACGCGCGGGCAATCAAGTCGATACTTACCGTATGTCTGAGATTCTAATTAACGAATTGCGTAGCGCGAAGATTGGTCGCATCACGCTAGAAACACCAGCAATGACTGAAGCTGAAGAAATCGTCGTCGCAGAACAGCGCATCGCTGCTGAAGAGAAGAAAAAGGCGAAAGAGGAAGAAAAGCGCTTGCGTCGTTTGAAAACACGGAAGAATAGGAAGTAGGTTTAATAAACGTAAGACCAATCATGTAGAAGTGAAAATTTTCCCGTCAGGCAAAGAAACCAACCCTAGCAAATAATAAAACACCAACCCATGTTTCTTTGCCAATGGTGCAATTACTCTAGCAGCTTCTTGCATATTACTATCTGGCAGCGGCAGAGAGACAGCAAAGGTATCCTGTAGCTGTACATGAGCGACCGTTGCTCCAAATGCTAATGATAGCTCGAATGATAAATCACCTTCATGGGCAAATTGCTGTAGCTCAGTGGCGAATTTTAATATGTTTTCACTATGAGCGCTGACCTCTACCTCTAGCAGCTGCGGTAGTAATACACCTGCACTATCGTAAGAGATAGGCAGATACTCATCGCCATCACCCAAACTCGCATCCCAAACATAAAACAAAGCATATTCAGTCATAATCAGCTACTCTAATGGCTCTACGGTAGATAAAATCTCTAAAAGCCTATCCCAACGCTCATTCATTCTATTCTTAGCATACTCGTTTGGTGAGTTATCTATCAGATCACGATACTGTATAACCAAATTATCGAAGTCCTCTCGACCTGCAAGTTTGGCTAAAATAAGGTGTTTATCCACACACTCACCATAGCTGTGCCCTCTTGCAATCCTGTTGTGCAGTAACAAAAAAAGTTGATTATAGCTGGCTATTTTATCTACTTCATCCAGTTTACTGGCAAACTCAGTATTGATAAACACAGGAATCTGTTTTTGCTTATCTGCAAAGTTTCTATCGCATACATTAATGTAATGTAGCTTTAAATAAGGAAACTGCTGTCTAAGCTCAGTTGGCGGCGATACTTTGTCATAAATCTCTTCAAACGCTGATGATACAAAATACGCATGAATTTTTAATCTAAAATAGCCGTTCTTACCTTCCGCTCCTCCGGTTAGACGCACATGACCATAAGGCATGGCTTTAGTACAACCATCGACTTTAAGAGAGTCATTAACGTTAGCGCTTGATATTTGGCTGGTTTGATAACCATAGCGTTCTAAGCAATCATGCATGAATGGGTGCAGTATTTTTTCAAAATCTTCTCTATCTCTGGGAACGTCTGCCTCTGGCTTATAGATGTCGGCAGACTGTTTTGCAAGCGCCCGCTTTTCTTTTAGCAGTGTCATCCCTCGTGCGATGTTAGGCGGATAGATCGTACCATCTGGATAGGCGACCATACCCCGCGTGTCATAAAACACTAGCCCTAATTCTTCACATAAAGGGGCGATAACATCTAGCGCTTCACCGTGCAGTGCTTCAGGTGTGGGTATGGCGACGCAAGCGGTCTTAGGATGTGTTTTCATCTCTAAATTTGTATTTACGTAGGCTTCATAAAAGACTTCTGAATAATCCGAGGTTCTGGCTTCGTCCACGAGACGATCTGCCAGCTCAATGATATTTGGGCTGATAGTATCCACTGGCTGCTGGCGCAAAGCTTCAAAGTCGTGCGTTGCTTGTTCCCATGAGCTGTCTTTACTTGGTATACAAGTAACTTGCTGGATATCCCAGACAAAAAAGGTTTGTGCTGACAAGATACTATCTCCTAAACTATTAATGGAAACACTGGTTCTACTTATTATCAAACCGAAAGTGCAAAACACATAATAACTAACTAATACTCTTCTTTAAAAATAACAAACCATTGCATAGCGAGTCAGCCCACCCCATAAATTAGTTAACCTTTTATGGTCTAATATTTTTTATTAATTGACAAGGATTATTCTTGCCTACTTTATTCTCTCAACCTGAGTCATCTCTAAACTCCTTCGCCCCACGCCTACTCGATTGGTTTGCCGAAAATGGTCGCCATGATTTACCGTGGCAACAGCATCAAACCGATACGCCCAACCCTTATATTGTTTGGTTATCAGAAGTCATGCTTCAGCAAACTCAAGTGACCACCGTACTGCCCTACTTTGCACGTTTTATGGCGTCGTTTCCGACCGTGCAGGATTTGGCCACAGCAGAATGGGATACCGTAGCAGAGCATTGGGCAGGACTTGGCTATTATGCACGCGCACGTAATTTGCATAAAGGTGCTAAGCAATTGGTTGAGGTCATCGATGAAACGGGGGACTTTCCGCAGACGCTAGCAGGATGGGAAGCGATTTCGGGCGTTGGGCCGTCGACCGCTGGGGCGATTATGGCGATGGGATTGCATCACTATGGCGTTATCTGTGATGGTAATGTCAAACGAGTGCTGACACGTTGGGCAGCTATCGACGGCGATATCACTAAATCTGCTACAACCAAAGATTTATGGGCATTAGCAGAGCGACTGACACCGACAGAGAACTCCGGACTATTTGCGCAAGCCATGATGGATATGGGTGCGACATTATGTACCCGTAGCAAGCCTGCGTGTCTATTGTGTCCATTAAAAGAAGACTGCCTAGCCCATGCGCAAGGGCGCGAGACTGATTACCCCATCAAAGCAAAAAAACAGCCCAAACCTAGTAAATTCAGTGACGCACTGCTAATCGAAAATGCAGACAGTGAGATATTGTGGCTACAGCGCCCTGATAATGGTATCTGGGGTGGATTATGGAGTTTGCCATTACAGTTTGTGGAAAAAGTTGACGGTAAAACTAATAACAAGGCTACCGTTAAAAAGACACTAGCTAACGATGACAAACTATCGAATATGCCAAATGACGTACGTAGTAATGAAAAAGTATACGAAGCAGAATTTACCACTGCTGAGCAAATCATTAATGAGTGGCTCATAAAAAATGAACTGGTGGCAAAATCAGTTAGCAATACCTTGCTCGATGATGCTCCTATCAAGCATTCGCTGACGCATTTTCACTGGTATTTGACCCCGCGTAAATTGACAATTAATGCGACGCAGATAACTGAGCTAAATAAGAAATTAGCAGCGGCCGAAATCGACTTTAAGTGGCTAACCGAACAAAAAGCGCAAGACAGCCTAGGACTACCTCGCGCGATGGTTAAAATTTTAGAGTAAAAAGTTGGAATAAAAAAAAGCGACTCACTATTAATAATGAGTCGCTTTTTTATGATGATAATATAAAGATAGCTGGGTCTAAATAACTTTAAGACTTTGGTACACGTAAACGCATAAGGCCTTCTTGTTGCACAGTAGCGACCAGTTTGCCATCTTGCCAAAACTGACCATGATTCAAGCCTTTTGCATTAGACGTGGTATCGCTCCACATGTCGTACAGCATCCATTTGTTTAGGTCAAAATCGCGATGGAAATGCATCGAGTGATCGATACTGGCAGCTTGTAAACCACTAGTCATAAAGCTAACACCTGTCTCTTATACAC